>NZ_DJDN01000048.1:106812-107140 GCF_002431095.1 Pantoea sp. UBA5923
CAGCACCGTCGCGCCGAACATGGCGAAGAGATGTTGCAGGCTGAGCGGTATGGTTTGCAGTAACGGCGGGCGTTCGCTAACGCCAATGGCGCGACGAGTCATCATTTATCCCCTTAAAAGGTTGTGTTTTTTTGCCAAAAAAAAGCCGACTCTCTGGTCGGCTGATTCAGTTATTTAGTTCCGAAAATTTTGTCGCCGGCATCGCCCAGCCCCGGAATGATATAGCCCTTTTCATTGAGTCCATGATCGACTGAAGCGGTGTAGAGCTCCACGTCCGGATGCGCCTTCTCCAGTGCGGCGATCCCTTCTGAGATCGGAAGAGCGGTTC
>NZ_DJDN01000050.1:0-23709 GCF_002431095.1 Pantoea sp. UBA5923
CCGGACTGGCCGTTGACGCTGAAGTGATTAATTGCCCAGTGGGTGTGGTTAACTGCTTTAATAGTCCCGCCCCTGACCGGCGCGTCGTCTTCCGCAAAAGGATTGCAGCCGGTCAGCATCAGTAATAAAAGCAATGCCGGTAAAAGCCTGATGCCCTGTATGGGAAAGGGCAGTTGATACCAGACCGGAGCGGGGTTTATTGTGGGCATACTTCTGGCTCCTCCATCCGGACAGGGTCTTTTACAGGGGGGGCTGGATGCCCGTATGCATAACAGCTTGTGGTCACTTTAATGTCATCACAGGGCAGGAAATGAACGGTAATGCCACAGGTTTCCTGCTTCGCATAACCGGAAGCAGGAAACCTGCGGGATTGATTTTTATTAAATGCTTTAATTTTTTCATACCACTTATGGTATTCAGCTGAATAAGCATCCCATGCTTGATATCTGGCTTCCTTGTTCATTTCGGTAGTATCTGGTCTCTTGGGTTCGGCTATTTCCAGAACATCGCTGGCAAAGACGTCATCTGTTTTCCAGTCGACTTTGGTGGTCAGATCGGGCGTCCAGCTCGGCGGCGGGGTGTAGAGTGCACCGCCGCCGCCCTGCCAGGGACCGATGACGTCAACAGCTTTCGCATCATTAACGCTGAAAGGATTGATGATCCAGCTTGTGTGGTTAGTCGCTTCAATGGCGCGGCTACCTTTGCTAACGGAACTGTTGGCCTGCTCAGAACCGCCACAGCCGCTGAGCCGCATTGTAATGCTGAGCGACAACAATTTTATATGTTTCATGGCTCCTCCTTGCCAGGTATGAGCTTCCAGACAGCGTACTGCCGTTATCGATTAAGCTAATTAAACAGGTAATGTCCTTTTTAAATTTCCTTGCTTGCGGTTAAGCAGAATCCGCCTTTCGCAGATTCTACAAGCATTCCCAATAAAACTATGAGCGAAGCGAAGTGTTAAGTAAATATGACTGATGCCCGGAAAAATTCCCATTTGGCAATGAGTGTTGATTAAAGGTTGCAATAGGTTTTGGGTTTTTATAGGCGGCACTTTTAATCAATCTATTAAATTTTGCATCTTAATATAACAGATAAGATTCCATAGGAGAGAGCAAGCGAGAGCAAAAAAATTCAGTTGAAAATACAGGAAGGAAAGAAAAAAGCCCTGTTCTTTATACTGTCGCCATATAAATTCACTTTTGCTCGCTTCCATTTTCTCATTTTTTATCATGACTGCCTTTTTGGAAAACATATGTTTTGATTTTTTACGCCTGATATAGATTATGTTGATAGCAGATATATCGATACTTTCAAATTTAACACAGGGTTAACTTGCATATGAAAACAGGAATAATACTGTTGTTGCTGGTAACATTGCCGCGCTTCGCTTTTGCTGCGCCTGATACCTGCAAAGATAAAATCGCAGTCTTTAATAAAAAAATCGAACAGGCTAAAAAGTTCAATAACAGGAAGGAAATGTCCCGATTGAACATTGCACGCAACAGAGTTAAAACGAATTGCAATAAGGAGCGGCAGGCGCAGCGGGCGAATCAAAACGTCACCAGGCAGCCGTTAAGAGCGAAAAAGGCGGAGCCTGAGCCGCAGGAGGTGTTGAAAGAAGCCAAAGAAGAAGGGCATCTGGATAACCTGGCAGGAAAAAGGTAGGATTGGCTACAGCAATACATCTGCATTAACCGCCCGTAGATAGTGTGGTTCATTCAGGCTGATACGTCTTGCTGTCGTGCTGAATGAACCTCTCAAGGGCCTTAAATATGCTGGATTTACTTTTTCTTTTGCAGCGCACATACGCCTTGCCGGGAAATAGTCTCCTTGCCCAGATGATATTTAACCAAAGATGAAAGCAAGCTGGCTGGCAACATTGTTTATGGCTTTAGCCTGGCTGGAACCCCCTGTGTATCAGGCTGAGAGGCTAAACAGAGGCCTTTACCGCTATTTTTGCAACGAGCATTCTCTTTTGGGAATGATTAACGGATCTGCCGCTTCGCTAAAATTGACTAAGATCATAAAATAAAAGGTTAACTCAATTAAACTTAGCGGCTGAGGTTGTTAAGTTACCCGGCTCAAACAACCTCTTCAAAATGTAATCTTTTTATTTTGGCTTGTTAAATCTTACCCTGTTTATTCAGGGTATTTTTTTGCCGATTTTCAGTGCGCTGAAAATAGAACAGGGTGAAAGCCAGCAAAAAATATTAAAGCAGGAAGCGGCAGAGTGTATCAGCTGCTTCTCTCTTGCTGCTACGCTGGGCCTGCTGGTGGGCGACTGCTTCAGTGCGATCCTGGTTGCTTATCCGTCACTCAGGCTATTCGTTTTATCGCCAGACGCCGCTCTGTTTCTTACCGCCTGTGGTAAGCACCAGAGCTATTCCGGAGGCTTTACCGTTGATGGCTGATGTAAGAAGACGGCGGGAGGTGATTCCCTGACAGTCAACCCTTATTATTAACTGGTGCTGACCGCAATTTTCCCGAGTGTTATGTAGATAGCGTCTGATATAAACGCGCCGGCAAGCCTGATGCCTTATCGCCATCTGGCTGGCATCGATCGCTGACGGCTGTACTGGCGGGATTATTTACCGCTGCCTGTTACACCGCAAAGGTTAATTATCGTTCTGCTGACAAGTCTGTTATACGTTTTGTCAGATAACAGGGTTTATACTGGCTGATTTAGCGCAGCCACAGTGCAGCTGTTTTGCCGGGAAAAAGGAGGGATTAAGCGCCATTAAATAATAGAATAACTGGCGTGCAGAATATGAAAATCATATTCTTTCTCTATTTATCGGTGGGTCAACATAAAGAGTGCTACTCTTTAATTTCTGGGTACGTTGTCATGAACGCAGGAAAACCCGCTACGACGTTATTACAAGACGCCGTTCACTGTCAGGCATTCATGAGTGTCTTTAAAACAGCATTAGCTGATCGAGCCACTTATGAAAGAAGGTTTCTACTGGGTCAAATCGGGTAGCGATCCGCTGCAAGTCTGGTACTACATATCTCAGTTTGGCTGGTACCGGCCGCAAACATCGATCCCCGTTACAACGACTTACTTTAGAATGATGGATTTTGAAATAATAGGCGACAGGTTATTGCCGCCATCTTCTTTTAACGCGCCAGAGCATGAGGGGCCGTGATGACTTACAGCGCGACGCTGATAATAGCGAAACGGCAAAAGGCCGCTGCGCCCGGAATATCTCTTCAGCGCAGCGCAGCTGCTGGTGCGCTGCAAGCAGGATTACGGCTGGATACGCGGCAACGTAAATAGCAGTTTCCCTTAAAGGATCCATTTTATTTGATTTAAAGCAAATTTGCGCGATGAATGAAAATCTGAACGCCAGATGACTTTTTTGAACACTTATGTTTTATCCACTTGCATTATAATATCCAGGCCCAATCGCTTTCCGGGCGCGTGCATTAATTTTTATCAGGTGAATAAAGTGAATTATAAGCAATTTCAAAGCAAAATTGAGTCCTGGGAGAAAATCTCTTTTACCGCCGTTATATACAGCAAATATGGCGCGGATTTTGAAGTGTATGCCATCGATGAACACAGCAATACGAAAAGCAGAATTTTCCTTTGCTATGCCGAAAATGAAGCCGAAGCACAAAAACTGGTCGAGCAGTATTCTCACTGGCTGGTCAAGCTGAATAGCCTCACGCGAAAACGTCTCAGCAGCGAACAGGCGATGAGGGAAACGTTACTGCAACAGGAGTAGCGCGGCGGTAAATTTTTCGCGGTGCGTTAAAAGGGCGCTGATACCGCGGCCGTGAGCCAGCAACAGGTTACCCGTGCTGGCAGGCGAGGCGGTAAAGCGCTCTTATAAAACAAATTTATTTTTAACTTGCTTATGCCTGACGGACATGCGTTAATAGTTCGTCGGTCTGATTAGCAGACAGCTTCAAGGTTAGTTCATATTGTATTTCTCATCTCAGTTAGTGCCGCTTCAAGCCTTTCTTTTTGAGTCTACCTCAGGTTCTGATTTATTTCTGCAATTCAGCCTCTTTTGCCGTAAGGCTAACTAAAAGGTCATATACTATGTCGAATAAAATTTTCGGAACCGTTAAGTGGTTTAACTCAGAAAAAGGTTTTGGTTTTATCTCTCCGGAGAATGGCAGCAAGGACGTCTTCGTCCATTTTTCTGCTATCCAGGGCACTGATTACCGCTCGCTTGACGAAGGTCAGCGCGTTGAATTTTCTGTTGAGCAGGGTCCGAAGGGTCCGTCAGCAGTGAACGTTGTAGGGCTTTAATATTAGCCTTTCAGCCATACGCTTCCGATGCCCGTGCTGCCAGAGCTCACAATATCGTGTCTCTGCGTTTGATCAGTGCAAAAGTAATCCCCATGGCGCGAAATGCATTTTTTGCAAAACCGCTATGATTCTTGCAGGCGTGTTTGAACGTTAATATTCTTCCCTTATCGTGTAGAGAGGGGCGGAAAGCCGCGCATCAGCTTATTAAGGCATCCTTCGGGATGCCTTTTTTATTGCCGTCAGAACAGCAAATGATATGTACTCTGTATCGCACCTCAGGATAAAAAAGCCCCCAGAAGGGGGCAAGGGGTTGGAGTAACAGCCGCTCAGTAAGAGTTGTGGATTTCATTACCGAGCCGCTTAAATATAGCTAACAGTACGGTTCATTGTCCTGTTAATGGCCATTCTGCTAAATGTAGGTCTCTAACCATTAGCCTTGTGATTAAAAGGAGTGGTTGAATTGCATCGTTTTTTTCGGCCTGAAAACGATTACTAAGAATGCTCTGTAAATAAAAACGGACAGGCGCTATAACCAGATTCGTCTGGTCGGGCCATTATTTCTGTTGGAAATTATTTTTAGTGGGGGCGCAGGCGCAACGCATTCTGTCGGGACGCTGTTCAGGGAAGTAAAGAGAGAGGCTTAACAGAAAGAAATAAAAAATGCCCCCGCAAAGCAGGGGAGAGTCATATGAGATATGAAGCGGACTCGTAGAGCAATATCTCTGGTGGAGGCTTGGGCTCAGAATTCATATTAAGCATAACATAGTTAATTACTGCCGCCACTCCTTCCAGAATAAATAATTCCCCGCTTCCCTAATTGTTAGATTTCTATCTTTTTAGCGATTTATTAATTTTTCTCTATTAAAATTACTCACTTAAAAATAATTTTCACCAGAAAAGAGAATTACGCCCGGTTAATACAGGTAAAAGAGAGATCTCTTAGCCAGGGGCAAAAAAAAGCCCGAATCAGCATTGACTGGGCGATTAAAAATTAACAATCAGGGATTGAAGGCGATGCGGCCAATGAGGGAAACGCAGCATCGCGTCGTCACTGGCAGGTAAAGCTAATGACAATCTGAAAAGTAGTCGAGAAGGGCGAAAAAACAAGGCGAAAAGGAAATTATTTTTAAGGCGAATGGATGCTCATATAATCGCCATATCAGTTTGAATTAAGACGAGATTTTGTGCAGAACGCGGCCAGATGCTGCAACCTTACAAAAAATAATTCCTTCGGCGTCAGTGGGTTCATCATTTTTGCTACCGCCGCGCCTTGATTAAATCATGAGTTTGATATTACTGTATTTATATACAGTATCAAGCAGAAGGAGTCTTTCTCATGAAGTTATGTCGCCCCGCGGAAGTCCGCGACCTGTTGTCGTTGCCGCTTTACATTGAGCGTGTGCCCTGCGGTTTTCCGTCGCCGGCGCAGGATTACATCGAAAAACGGATCGATTTGAATGATTTAATGGTGCAGCATCCCAGCGCAACTTACTTTCTCCGCGTCAGCGGCGATTCTATGATCGAAGCAGGCATCGGCGAAGGGGATATGATTGTCGTTGACTCTTCCCTGACGGCAAAACATGGCGATATTATCGTGGCCGCCATTGATGGCGAATTTACTATTAAGCAGCTCCGGATCCATCCTTCCATTTCCCTGATGCCCGCCAACAGCAAACACAGCCCCATACCCATTAATACACCGGAAGGACTACAGGTGTTTGGCGTAGTGACCTACGTTATTAAATCGACACACTGATATGTTCGCGCTGGTCGACGTGAACAGCTTTTATGCCAGCTGTGAAACCGTCTTTCGCCCCGACCTGAAAGGGGTGCCCGTAGTGGTGTTATCTAACAACGACGGCTGCGTCATTGCCCGCAACAGCGAGGCTAAAGCGCTCGGCATTAGCATGGGCGTGCCCTTTTTTCAGCTGAAAGAGACGCTGCGCCGGCACAGGGTGCAGGTATTCAGCTCCAACTATGCGCTTTATGCCGATATGAGCTATCGGGTGATGACGACGCTGGAGGAGATGGCGCCAGCGATAGAAAGATACAGCATCGATGAAGCTTTCCTCGACCTGAGCGGCGTCAGTTTCTGCCAGCCGCTTGAGGCGTTTGGACAAGCCGTTCAGGCGCGGGTGCAAAAAGAGATTCATCTTAACGTGGGCGTAGGGATTGCGCCCACCAAAACCCTGGCGAAGCTGGCCAACTACGCCGCTAAAAAATATCCCGCGACAAAGGGGGTTGTCGATCTTTCGCACGCGGAGCGGCAGCGCAGACTGATGGCGATTGTGCCGGTGGAAGAGGTATGGGGCGTGGGCGCACGCATCGCCAGGAAGTTACAGCAGCTGGGGATCGAAAACGCGTTGCAGCTGGCTGAAAGCTCGACGTGGGTAATACGCAAACATTTCAATGTGGTGCTGGAGCGTACGGTACGCGAGCTGCGCGGCGAGTCCTGCCTTGATATGGAAGATATCACGCCGACAAAACAGCAAATTGTTTGCTCGCGCTCGTTTGGTTCGCGCCTTACCGATTACGGCGAAGTGCGCCAGGCGGTTTGTCAGTATGCCGAAAGAGCAGCAGAAAAGCTGCGCCTGGAGGGGCAGTACTGCCGTCAGGTTTCGGTGTTTTTGAAGACCAGTCCGCACGCTAAAAACGAGGCCTGTTACGGTAACCAGGCGACGGCACAGCTGCTGACGCCGTCGAACGATACGCGCGATATCGTACGGCTTGCGACAGAAGCGCTGGATCGCATCTGGCTGGACGGCTACCGCTATATGAAAGCGGGAGTCATGCTGGGTGATTTTTTTAGTCAGGGCGTGGCGCAGCTTCAGCTGTTTGATCCTTATGGACCGCGAGCCAACAGCGAGGCGCTAATGAAGGTGATGGATCGTATTAATCAGGAGGGCAGGGGAACGCTCTGGTTTGCCGGACAGGGTATTGAAAAAAGCTGGGCGATGAAGCGAGAGATGCTGTCGCCAGCCTATACTACCCGCTTGTCGGATCTGCCGATCGTCAGGTGAGCGATCGGCCTGAGAGTTCAGTGTTTTTTCGCGTTTGCCGGGGCGTGCTCGCCATAGCTGCGCGGCGGCGGGTCGGTTACGGCGCGCGCCGAGGAAAACTCCTGACGTATTTCCGCCAGCGCCAGCGTCAGAGCCTCTTTCCGATCGCTGTCTGTTTCCGTCATCGCCATGACTTTCAGACGGTTCGCCAGCGATGCGCCGGAGATCGATGCATTCTGCTCAAGCAGCGCAGCGACGGCTTCGCCAATCACATAATCTGTCAGTTTTTCAATTTTACTTCTGTACATACCCGCATCTCTTATTACAGTATTTGCCCGTTAACGGGACAGAGTGACTGGAAGCAAGCCGTCTGCGCTGGGGCGCCTGCGGCGTGTGTCCATCATTAAGGCTCTGCCTGACACGTTCCACTGTGAATCATGCTGCGGGCAGGTGCTGAACGCAATGGTCAACCTGCAAATTAAAACTAACGCTTGAATAACAAGCTGATTAGCTTTTGATAATGCCGCTCTTCCTCTGGGCTGGTCGCCAGCTCCAGTCGGGCAAGCAGTTTTGTGCAGAGCGTTTTCCTGTTGAGCTGTTTACCTGCGCGCAGGATTTCCACCACAATCCGACCTAAGGTCTCCTGCTCACACGGCAGTACGGCCTTATTGAAATAGTGGGCGATATCACTGGCTGTAGTTGGCCTGTCTCCGGTCTGACGCATAACAACCCTTAAATATCCGTATGATTAAAACATAATCAGTTAAGCCAGGCCTAAAGTTATACAATTTGGGTAAACTTGTACAGGATTACCTGTTCAGGCCCGCGTTTATTTTTTGTACTTTCATACTAAATGAATATTAACAACGGGTTAGGACGAAGCCGGCGATAAAGGGGCGCTGCAGTCTGCGCTTCAGTTTAATTTGCTGGCCAGCAAGCGGATAGCGCGCTCGCAGGCTTCCTCTGTTGCCGGGTCTTCTGCGCTTGCGCCAGTCCGATAGAGGGCGCCAATTATTTCCTGTAAAGGAAGCGCTTCGCCTGGCTGCAGGAGCTGCGCCACGACGCGGCCGAGTAAAGCGTAGACTTCTTCGTTATCAGCGATTTCATTGTGGTTCACTCTGCCTCCTGAAAGGCGATAACAAATGGGGTGCGGGGAATTTTTGAATACATTATCTCTTTTACTGTTTAACCAGAAAGAGCACAGCGAAGTTGACCCATGAAAAAAGCACGCTGTGCAGAGTATATTTAGGAAATGCTTATTTCCTAATAGGGCAAAAGAATTAATCCAGAATGCCAAGCAGCATATTAATCGTTTCTGCCCCATTAGTCACATCCTGAACTTTACCCACAACGCGCATGCCGAACGCCACGCACAGCAGCAGGCCCGCTGCCGTTTCCACATCCAGCGCGGCGGAGACAGAGCCATCCTCCTGTCCCTCTCGAATAAGCGACATCAGGAAATTACGGTTGCGCAGCACCGCCTGGCGCACCAGGCTGGAAAGCTCGTCATCAAGGCTCTGTAGCTCGACGGTGCTGCCAACCACCAGGCAGCCGCGCCGTCCTTCAACTTCACGCGCCGAGTCGAGATAAAACTGCAGCAGCTCCGCGATGCGCGCTCTGCCGGTGGGAAGCGGCTGAAGGCGTGCGCGCAGATCGGCGCTGCGAACGCTGATGTAGCGTTCAAATACGCGCAGAAACAGGGTGCGCTTGTCTTTAAACGCTTTGTAGATACTGCCTGCTGTCAGATTCATGGCTTCGCTGAGATCGGCCACCGACGAGGCGTGGAACCCTTTTTGCCGGAAGACGAGCATGGCGTTATCAAGGGCAGTGTCCATATCGAAAGCCCTGGGTCTGCCGCGCTCCCTGGCGGGCGGGGTGGGTGTGCGGGATGTCGTCATCGATAAGCTTAAAGGAGTATTTGTTTGCAAATTACCATAATGGCAAGCAACAGGAAAAATAAAAAGCGCCGCTGCAAAAGAGGTCGATAAAACAAAAGGTCAGCCGGAAAGAAAATAAGCAGGCTAAGTAATCATTTTTATTAACCCTATTAAGAGAGCGGCGTCTCGCCTTGCAGGTTCTCGGAAATTTCAGATACGCAGCGCGAATTTTTACGCTGGCCTGTGCGTTGCCTTAACCTGTGGGCGTCAACATAAAAAAGGATGACTTATGAAATCTCTGTCACTGTTTGGTGCCGCAGCCCTTGCGGCTTACGCTTTCTCCGCTACGGCGGCTGAACCAGCCACGATGAAAAATCCCATCAGCGTTCACGTGCTGAATTTACAAACCGGCGTCCCTACCGCTGGCGTGTCGGTTGAGCTGGATCAAAACCTCAACGGCAAGTGGATAACGCTTGCCACCGGCGTCACCGATGCCAGTGGCCGGATTAGCGCGCTTTATCCTGCGGGCAAGCAGGCGGAACAGGGCACCTATAAAGTCGTGTTTAAAACCGGCGACTACTACGCCAGCGTAAAGCAAAAGACCTTTTTCCCGGAGATCCCGGTAGTCTTTACCCTCGACAACACCAGCCAGCACTACCATATACCGCTGCTGCTCAGCCCTTACGGCTACTCAACCTATCGCGGCAACTAAGCGGCAGAGCGTAACAACCGGGCCTGAAGCGGGAAGCCGCTTCAGGCCATTTTTTTATAACAGGCGCGAGGCGATCGACAGCAACCTGAATGGCAGGCATAAAGCGGCGAAATTAAGCAAAAACTAATCTTTATTACGTAAGCTGCACTCACTGATAACGCCAGCCGTAACGGTCAGGATGGTGCCCAGGGGAAAAGGAACGCCCGGTGCCGTAGCGCATTTTTTAAGGCAAACCGGACGTTGATTGTTTTGACGGGAGCCTCTCTTTTGCTGCGATTGCTTTTTTTATTAATGGGCGGACCGATGCTGCGCGCCAGCTGGTCAGGGTTACTGGTGGCTGGCATGCTCTGCCTCGGTGCCAGCGCAGGTATCGTGCTGGAGAGCCTTTATCACGGCACGCTGTCGGCCCCGCTCTGTCTGCTGGGCGTGTTTTTAACCGCAGAAGGCCTGATTCAGGCCTGGCGCGCGCGGACAGGTTTCGACAGCGGCTGGGCTGCAAAGAGCAAAGCGCTGACGCTGCTGCTGCTGGGCACCGCTCTGCTGGCCGCGCCGCATGAAAAGGGCAGCTGCGTCGCCTGGCTGTTTGCGCTGGCTTTTTTCCTGGATGGCGGCTTTCGCATTATCTCCTGCACGCTGATGCGCTGCCGCCGCTGGCACAGCAAGCTGGCGACTGGCGGCGGCGAGTGGCTGTTCAGCCTGATGATCGTGACGGACTGGCCACTTCCGCATCGCGTGCTGATCCCGATGGGCTTTGCCCTTGTGCTGCTGGGCTGGGCGCTCTCCTTGTTGCAGATGGTGTGGCAAATCCGCGCCCTGCCGCCAGAAACCAGCGTCGCGGCACTGCCGCTGTTTACCCGGAAAGGGGTGCGTAAACCACACGGGTTTGATTATCGCCACGTATCTTGCCATGACGCGCCTGCCAGCGAGCCGCTGACTATCTATATCTGGACGCCACTGGGATCGGGCAGCGTTGCGGGACGCCGCCCGTGGTTTGACCGCTGGGTTGCCGCCATCGATCATCGCGGTAAAGTCTCCACCGGCCATACTTCGCTGGCGATGGGCGACAAACTCTACGTCAGCTTTTATCCGGTTGAGGATATGACCGGCACTCTGGGCGGCGTATGGCAGATGCTGCACGCGCGTGAAGAGAATGACGTGGCGGGCTTTCACCAGCCCTCGCTTGAGCGGGAAATAAAGGAGTGGTGCCTTCCCGATAAACGCCTTTCGCTACTGCATTACAACCAGCAGGCGCTGCTAAACTACTGGGCGAGTCACGGCCAGGATTGTCGCTACAACCTGACGTCGCGCAACTGTTCAACCAGCGTCATGCAGGCACTGGACGTCGCGACCGAAGGCATGCTGGGGCTGAGAGGCTTACGCGGTTATGCCGTACTGCTCGATCCCGATTTCTGGCTGCTGAGCCTGATACGCAGCCGGGCAGAAGGCATGACGTGGACGCCGGGCCTGGTAATGGATTACGTTCAGGTGCTGCGCCGCGTGCTGGCGCCTCAGCCGGCCGGCGATAGCACCAGATATTTCTCCCTTGGGCAAAAACAGAGAAATAATAACGCATGCCAGACAGAGCGCGGATAATAAGCAACTGGCATGGTAGTAAGGTTAATAAAGATAAAGGCGAAAGAAGAAATAAAAAAGCGTCCAGTAAAGGACGCTTTTAAATAAGAAGTCGGGAAAGGTTTTCCCGGCGTTCTCTTATATTAACTGGCACTTTTATCTGCCGCAGAGCGACGGCTGAGTTTGCCGCCAACTCGACCTGCCTCGACCGCGCGTTCACGATTATATTTAAAGTTGCCGCTACTCATCTGGCCGCCTTTTTTCCCTGCTTCACGCGCTCTCTCAGGGTTTTCAGCAAAATTGCCTGCTCCACCACGTCGCTGAGTCATATCAATTCCTCTCTGTTAAAAATAATAAATAAAAAGAGTTTCAATGCGTTTTAACTATGGAAGAGAACGCCAGTTTTGCAATGTACTATCTGAGATGAATATTTGGCTTTTTCTGTGCCGTAAATAACGTTGTGTCAGCAAGCGAAGCCTAATTACTTACTGGCTAAAGGAAATTTAATTAAATTTGTACATGTTTTGTAATAGCTGTACAATTTAGCGTATAGCGCTAATTTGTGACGTGCATCACATTTATCTTTGCGGTTTTTTAGGATGGAATGGCTTAAAAGCGCAGCGCCCCGATCTGAGGCGCTGCGTGCGATTAGAGAGGATCAGGGACGGCGGAACAGGGCGATACTGCGGCCCTCCAGCTCGAAATCCTTCTCTTTGGTAATCACCAGTCCGTGATTATCGTTGTCGGAGGTGGTCAGCTCCAGCACCCAGCCGCCTTCGCCAAACTGCGGAATGCGGAATGGCACTGTGCCTTCAAACGGGTTGATCAGCATCAGCACATCGTGCCAGATGCCTTCTTCGGCCTGCAGATCCGGTCGGCCGATATAGACGCCCAGCGTTGAGCCTTCCTCCCACTGCTCTTCCTGCTGAAAACCGCCGCCCGCGTTAAACCATTTGATCTCCATGCCGTCGCGCCAGTTTTCGCGGCGCAGCAGCGGCTGCTCGGCGCGCAGGCGGATAACGTGACGCGTAAATTCGCGCAGCGCCTCCGCACTGGCCGGCAGGTTATCCCAGTGTACCCAGGAGATCTCACTGTCCTGACAGTAGCCATTGTTATTGCCCAGCTGGCTGCGGCCGAACTCGTCGCCTGCCAGCAGCATCGGCGTACCGTGAGAGAAGAAGAGCGTGGCGAGGAAGTTGCGCTTCTGACGCTCGCGCACCGCATTAATGCCTTCATCCTCGGTCGGGCCTTCCGCGCCGTAGTTATAGGAGCGGTTATCGTTATGGCCGTCGTTGTTGTCCTCGCCGTTCTCCTCGTTGTGCTTCTCGTTGTAGGAAACCAGGTCGTTCAGCGTAAAGCCATCATGGGCGGTGATAAAATTGACGCTTGCCCAGGGACGACGGCCGCGCTGGTCGTAGAGATCGCCGGAACCGAGCAGGCGAGCGGCAAAATCGGTAGAGACGTTATCGCCTTTCCAGTATTCGCGCACCGTATCGCGGTATTTATCGTTCCACTCCGCCCAGCCCGGCGGGAAGCCGCCAACCTGATAGCCGCCAGGGCCGATATCCCAGGGTTCGCCAATCAGCTTCAGCTTCGACAGCACCGGGTCCTGCATTATGGCGTCGAAGAAGCCGCCGCGCTGGTCAAAGCCTTCCGGCTCGCGGCCCAGAATAGTGCCCAGATCAAAGCGGAAACCGTCGATATGCATCGATTCCGCCCAGTAACGCAGCGAATCCATTACCATCTGCAGCACGCGCGGATGCGAGGTATTCACCGTATTGCCGGTGCCGGTATCGTTAATGTAGTAGCGGTGCTGGTCGGGCAGGGTGCGGTAGTAAGAGAAGTTATCAATGCCCTTAAACGAGAGCGTCGGGCCAAGCTCGTTGCCTTCCGCCGTGTGGTTGTACACCACGTCGAGGATCACCTCGATACCGGCATCGTGGAAGGCGCGCACCATATCGCGGAAGCCCTGAATGCCGCGCGGCCCGTAGTAGCGCGGTACGGGTGCGAAAAAGCCGATA
Source organism: Pantoea sp. UBA5923 (assembly GCF_002431095.1). NCBI lineage: Bacteria > Pseudomonadati > Pseudomonadota > Gammaproteobacteria > Enterobacterales > Erwiniaceae > Pantoea > Pantoea sp. UBA5923. Next base: position 13,443 of record NZ_DJDN01000050.1, read on the forward strand.
GAGTTGTAGCCCCAGAAGTTTTTTAGCCCTTTATCCAGCAGGTGCTGATCGTCCGGGAACCAGTGCACCGGCAGCAGTTCGACTGAGGTGATGCCCAGGCTTTTGATATAGTCAACCGTGGCTTTATGTCCCATCCCTTCGTAGGTGCCGCGCAGCGCTTCCGGCAGCGCCGAGTTGAGCTGGGTAAAGCCTTTAACGTGCGTCTCATAAATCACCGCGTTCGGCCAGGCGATATTCGGACGGTTGCTGTCCTGCCAGTCGAACTCGTTGGGGTCGATCACCCGACACTTCGGCATAAAGGGCGCGCTGTCGCGCGTGTCGAACGTCAGGTCTTTATCCTCATGCAGCAGATCGTAGGCGAAGTGCGCCTCATTCCACTCGATATTGCCCGCCAGTTCGCGCGCGTAAGGATCGATCAGCAGTTTGTTGGGGTTAAAGCGGTGGCCGTTCTCCGGATCGTAAGGGCCGTAGACGCGATAGCCGTAAAGCGCGCCGGGCTTCAGGCCGGGCACGTAGCCATGCCACACCTCATGGGTAAATTCCGGCAGTTCAAGGCGGGCGATCTCATGCTGTCCGCTCTCATCAAACAGACAAAGCTCGACGCGCTCGGCGTGAGCGGAAAAGATGGCAAAATTAACGCCTTCGCCGTCGTAGTTGGCACCTAACTGCTGGCCTGAACCCGACGTAATAGCAAAATGTGTACCCTCAGACATTTAACTCTCTCCATTCAGTAAGACGCTATCCACAAAAAGCGCGATAAATGACATATTTCTCTCCCGCCTGTCAGACGCTGATCAGCACCAGCGGCGCGCCGCTGTTGAGCGCGACCAGGCTTAGCCGATCGGTCAGGTCACACACTTCTCCGGTAAAAATATTGCGGTAACGACGCTGCGCCAGCGGCTCCTTCAGGGTAATGAAGGTCGCCTCGCTGTAGCGCGGGCGAGTAAAAGCGAGGCGCGGCACCACCACAATCAGCGCGTTCTGCGCATCCGCGCGGGCGAAGGCGACCGCATGCGAGGCTTCAGTGCCGTTGACCACCAGCGGCAGGTAGTCGCCATGGCGGAACAGCGCGTGCTGCTGCTGGCGCAGCGGCAGCAGCGTGGCGATTACCTGCTGCTTGAGCTGGCCGCTTCGCCAGCCTTCCGGCGCGGAGAAATCGCCGCTTTCCCCCAGCATCTGCTGCAGCGCGTCGAAATCTGGCTCAAGACGGTTGTCGGGATCGACCAGGCTGAAGTTCAGCGCTTCGCTGCCCTGGTAGATATCGGGCACGCCAGGCGCGGTAAGCTTAATCACCGTCTGGCTGAGCGAATTGATAAGGCCCGCGGCGATAAAAGGCACCAGCGCCTGACTGAAGTCCGCTAAAAAGTGGGTGTTGGCAGGCGAAAGCAGGCGGCGCGCGTAGTCGAGCACCGCCGTTTCATAGGCCTCATTACCGTCGGCCCAGTTTGTGCGCAGCTTCGCTTCGCGCAGCGCTTTTTCGACAAAGCCGATAAAGCGCGGTTCGATAGCCGCAAGCTGAGCGGCATCGGGCGTGCCGGATGCGGGCCAGACGCCCGCCAGCGCCTGATACAGCATCCACTCTACTGCCGGTTCCGGCGCAGGGCCGTCGTCAAGCGCGACCACCGCGTCACGGTTCATCTGCTGCCAGCGGGCGACATGCTCCGCCCAGCGCTGCGGCGCCTCTGACAGGGTGTAAAGGCGCGCGCGTGCATCTTCGCCACGCTTGGTGTCGTGCGTCGAGGTGCCGGTCAGGCCGTCCGGCTGACGTTCGCGGCGGATCTGCATCTCGTCGTGAAAGCGCGCCAGCGAAAAGGGGCGCGGCAGCGGCTCTGCGCCGACCTCATTCAGCGCCAGCGCCATATGCTGGCGGAAGAAGAGCGTATCCTCGACCGATTTCGCCATCAGCGGGCCGGTCAGCTGCTGGAAGCGGGTGCGGAAGGTGGCGGCGTCATGGGCGAGGGAGGCGTCAAGTTCGCCATTCATAATGCGCAGCAGAAAGTCGAGCGCCGCGGGCTGGAGGCGGGGCGCTTCGCGGCGCACCGTTTCTGCCACGCGCTGGAGCAGCGCCGCGCCTTCCGGCGGCATACCTGCCGGCGTGCCGTAGCTGCGATAGACCGGAAAGGCGACCAGCAGTTCGCGCAGCGCGGCGCGCAGATCGCTCTCCGCCAGCGTCGCCTCTGACGCGCTGGCCATCGCGCCAGCCAGCTTCAGCAGGGTGGTGAATTCGCCTGCGAAATTCTTGTCTGCCATCAGCAGTTTGGCGGCGCGCAGTTCGGCGCGCATATCCACCGGCTGGCCGACCGTCTGGTCGTAGGCCTGGCGCAGCGCGGCAATCCGACGGCCATCTACCAGCGCATCGGAGAGCGAAGCGATAAATTCATAGCCGGTGGTGCCGGAAACCGGCCAGTCAGCCGGAAGCTGCTCGCCTTCGCCGAGAATTTTCTCCACCGTGATGTAGCACTCCGGCCCGGCATGCTGGCGCAGCTGCTCCAGATAACCTTTTGGATCGGCCAGGCCGTCGACGTGATCCACGCGCAGCCCGCTGACCGCGCCCGAATGCACCAGCTCCAGGATCAGCCTGTGGCTGTCGTTAAAGACGACCGGATCTTCGACCCGCACGCCTGCCAGGCCGGTAATTTCAAAAAAGCGGCGATAGGAGAGGTCGCTCGGCGCGTCGCGCCACGACATCAGCCGGTAGGGCTGGCGGTCGTGCAGCGCCGCAATTTGCGCCTTATCGGTCAGCGCCAGCACGTCAGCTTCCTGTCCCTGCCAGCTCTCTGGCGACAGCGGATAAAAGCTTTCGTAATAGGCGAGCGCCGGTTTGCCGCTGGTTGGATCGGCCTTTATTGCGATTTCGCCCTTTTCCAGCGCCGCCTCAAAGGTATCGCCGAGGAAGGGCAGCGTCAGGCGGCGCGTCCAGTCGATATCGAAGTAGCGTGCGTAACGGCTCTGCTCGCCGTGTTCTATCACGTCGCGCCACCAGGCGTTCTCCAGCGAGGCGGCCATATGGTTCGGCACGATATCGATAATCAGCTCTAGTCCCGCCTGCTTCAGCGTCCTGACCAGCCGGTCGAAACCGGCGCGGCCGCCAATAGCCGGATCGATCTCGTTGGCGTCAGTTACGTCGTAGCCGTGAGTAGAGCCGCTGGTGGCGGTAAAGATCGGCGAAGCGTAGAGATGGGTGATGCCGAGCCGTTTAATATAGGGCACCAGCGCCGCCGCGCGGTCGAAGGTCATGCCGTTGCGAAACTGAATACGGTAGGTTGAGGCTGGAATACTCATTTGGCGTCTCCTTTAGCCAGGCGCACAACGATCGCGTTTTGCGGCAGATCGCGGCTGTTCTCCGGCCAGGCGAAAATCGTCTCTCCCGGCTGTTCAGGCAGCGGCTGCGGCGTCTCGCTGATATTCAGCGCCAGCGACAGCGTGCCGGCGGGGAAGCGCCAGCTGACCTGGATAAAGCCCTCCGCGGTGCGCTCCACGCGGCCAGTATGACCGCCCGCTGAGGCGAGCAGCGGCACGATATGCTGCTGACGCAGCGCCAGCAGACGACGCGACAGCGCCAGCCAGGCTTTACCCTCTTCGCTCTGCGGCTTGCCCCAGTCGAGCTTCGAACGGGTAAAGGTCTCTTCAGCGTTGGGATCCGGCACGCTTTCGCCTTCATGCCCGGCGTGACCGGCAAACTCTTTCGCGCGCCCCTCACGCACCGCTTTAGCCAGATCGCCGTGGAAATCGGTAAAGAAGAGGAAAGGATGAGTTTCGCCATACTCTTCGCCCATAAACAGCAGCGGAATATGCGGCGAGAGCAGCAGCGTGGCGAGCAACACCTTATTGCGCTCCGCGCCGATAAGGGTGATCAGCCTTTCGCCCAGCGCGCGGTTGCCCACCTGATCGTGGTTCTGGATAAAATCGACAAAAGCTGCAGGCGGCTGGCCGCGGCTGTCAACGCCGCGCGCCTCGCCGCTGTGGGGCGAGACTTCGCCCTGATAGGCAAAGCCTTCCGCCAGCACGCGGGCGACATATTTTTCCGGGTGCGGCGTGAAATCCTGGTAATAGGCGTGGGTTTCGCCGGTGGCGAAGACGTGAACGGCGTTGTGGAAATCATCGTTCCACTCGCCGCTGAAAAGCGGCGTGTTGCCCTGCGCGTCGCGCGGATGCAGGAAAATCACGTTGCGGCTGTCTTCCGTCGTGAGATGGATCGGCCGGTCAGGGATCTCCGCGCGGATGCGTTCGGCGATCTCGATCAGCGCATGTTTCTCCGACGTGTCTTCGATCTGATCGATAGCGTCGAAGCGCAGCCCGTCGAGGCGATACTCCTGGAGCCAGTAGAGCGGGGCTTCGACGATATAGCGGCGCGCGGCGTCGACATCATAGGCGATGCCTGCGCCCCAGGGCGTGGCGCGCTCCTTATGGAAAAAGTCCGGCGCCAGCAGCGGCAGGTAGTTGCCCTCCGGGCCAAAGTGGTTCAGCACGATATCCAGCACCACCGAGAGACCATGACCGTGTGCGGCGTCGATAAAGGCTTTGAAGTCATCAGGCGTGCCGTAGGCGGCGTGCGGCGCATAGAGCAGCACGCCGTCATAGCCCCAGCCGCGGTTGCCGCCGAACTGCGAGACCGGCAGAACCTCAAGCATAGTAATACCAAGCTCCGCCAGGTAAGGCAGCTTTTCAATCGCCGCCTGGAAGGTGCCTTCCGGGGTAAAGGTGCCGATATGCAGTTCATAGACCACGCTCTCTTCCCATGCGCGGCCTTTCCAGTCCTGCTGCTGCCAGGCATAGTGCGCGGGATCGACCACCAGCGAGGGGCCGTTAACCTCATCTTTTTGCGCGCGTGAGGCGGGATCCGGTACGACTGTGCCGTCAGCCAGCACAAAATTATATTCGCTGCCGGGCGCGACACCGGTTGACAGCAGTTCGAACCAGCCATCCTCAGCGGGACTCATCTGCGTATCCTGACCGGCAAGCCGCAGGCTGACGCTCTGCTGGCCAGGCGCCCAGAGACGAAAGCGAACGGTATCGTTGGCGACATATTCAGCGCCCCAGCTTTTGGTAAATGATGCTGACTCCATTCAATAACCTCGTCTGAATCAAATGTGATCGTTAAACCACACCGCGCGGCTCAGGGCCGGCGATGCAGATTGCAAAGGTAAGACGGAAACGTATATGAAACGCCGCTGGCGGAGAGGGCTTATCTGCCGCGCCGCGATGCGGGGATGCCGCAACCGGCTCTCTACTACGCCATACGAAAATCAATCATAGTCCACGCTGGAAGAGTTGCCGGAGCGGCGTACGCGGCGCGGTGACAGGTCTGGCGCTGAATGGCGGGAAAATCAGGTGATGACCATCACAAATCAGAATGTGCATCTATACTTGTTACTCTTGCCTGGGTTGGTGAAATTATGAGCTAATTCAGGGTGTTGATACTTATGGGGTGAGTGTGGAGCAGAATAAAACTGAATCAAACGACAGTGGAGCGCCTTCGGCTGATACCGTTCGCCAGCGGCTCTTTTTCGTTGTGCTGGTAGCGACCATGGGCGCGCTCGCCTTTGGCTATGACACCGGCATTATTTCCGGCGCGCTGCCTTATATGACGCTGCCGCCTGCGCAGGGCGGACTGGACTTAACCCCCTTCACCGAGGGGCTGGTGACCTCGTCGCTGATCTTCGGCGCCGCGGTCGGCGCCTTCCTCAGCGGCTATGTCTCGGATCGCTTCGGCCGCCGCATAACCCTGCGTAGCCTGGCGCTGCTCTTCGTCGCTGGCGCTATCGGCACCGCCGTCGCGCCTGACGTCGAGGTGATGGTCGCCATGCGTCTGCTGCTGGGTATCGCGGTGGGCGGCGGCTCGTCTACCGTACCGGTCTTTATTGCTGAAATCGCCGGGCCGCGCCATCGCGCGCCGCTGGTGAGCCGCAACGAGCTGATGATCGTTTCTGGTCAGCTGCTCGCCTACGTGGTCAGCGCCCTGATGAGCTACCTGCTGCACGACCCGAAAATGTGGCGCTATATGCTGGCGCTGGCGATGATCCCCGGCGCGCTGCTGTTTATCGGCACGTTCTTCGTACCGGCGTCGCCGCACTGGCTGGTGGCGGAGGGACGTATTAAAGAAGCAATGCGCGTGATGAAGAAGCTGCGCGAGACGCCGCGCGAAGTGCGCAAAGAGATGGCGGCGATGCGCAAGCAGGCGCGGGAAGCGGAGCGCGGCCCGTCGGCCGGGGCGCTGCTGCGTGAGAAATGGGTGGTCCGGCTGCTGCTGCTGGGAGCTGGCATGGGTATCGTTATCCAGTTCACCGGCGTTAACGCCTTTATGTATTACACACCGATTATTCTGAAAACCACCGGTATGGGCACCAGCGCCTCTATTGCCGCTACTATCGGCAACGGCGTGGTCTCTGTGCTGGCGGTGATGGCGGGTATTCGCGCGGTAGGGCGCTTTGGCCGCCGTCCGATGCTGATTACCGGGCTTTGCGTAGTTATTGTCGCGCAGCTGGCGCTGGGGTCGGTGCTGGTCTTTATGCCGCAGAATATGACGCAGAGCCTGCTGGCGCTCGGCTGCATTATGCTGTTCCTCTTCTTTATGCAGATGTGCATTTCGCCGGTCTACTGGCTGCTGATGTCGGAGCTGTTCCCGATGAAAGTGCGCGGCGTGCTGACCGGCGCCGCCGTCTCTTTCCAGTGGATTTGCAACGCGGCAGTCGCTTTCGCCTTTCCGCCGCTGCTGGCGCTGGCAGGCAACAACACCTTCTTTATCTTTGCGGTGATTAACGTAGCATCGCTGGTGTTTGTCGCTTTCATGCTGCCGGAAACGCGCGGCAAATCGCTGGAGCAGATCGAAACGCTGATGCGCGAGCGCTTCGGCGAAGCGGATAAAGTGGCTGCGAGCGACGCGGCCTGAGTCCAGGCTGCGGATTATCACGCTGATAATCCGCAGCTATTGCACCAAATACTATAACCGTCTGGTGGTCAGCGTGGCGTCCGGGAATAATCGCAGCATGACTACTTATCGAATCAAAGTGGGATTTCATAATCCCTCCGCGCTGACCTTCCGGGAGCTGGATATGATTCTGGCTGAAGCGTCATTCCGCGCCGCGCAGTCACAGCGTGCTGGCGTACGTTATTTCACTGAATATGAATATGAGTCGGAAGGGGATCTCTGTTCTGTGTGTGCGCTGGCCTATAGCCACGCCTGTAAAGTGAAGAAGTGTCCGCTGGTGCTGGTGGAGATGCAAAAGGCCGAGGCGGGCGTCTGAGCCGCGCCTCAGCAGGTTACAGCAGTTCGTCGGCCTGGATCGGCTGCGGATGCCAGCGGTTAACCGCCTCTTTGACTTCATCTTCGCTGGGATGGCCTTCCGTCGCCACGTTATAGCGCTTGCCGTCCACCGCAATCACCGTGACGGGCAGCACATATTGCTGTAGCTCCTCACGCTCCGGCGAGGTGCTGCTCTCCGTCTCTTCCGGCGCCTTAATCTCTACCTCTACTTCCACCTGGCCGGCTTCAAAGCTTTTCACTTCGCCGTGATAGCCCGCGCCGAAAATCAGATAATCCTGGTTCATAGTCTCTCCTGTGCGTAAGCGGCATCGCACAGCGCGATGCCGTCTGTGGCGCGTTATGCCTGTTTCGGCTGCCCGTTAGAGGCGGTGATTCCGCCGTCCACCGGCAGATTGACGCCCGTGATATAGCGCGCCTCGTCGCTGGCGATAAACAGCACCGCGCTGGCGATATCTTCCGGCTCGCCAGCGCGACGCAGCGCGATGCGGTCGTAAAAGCGCTCCAGCAGCGCCTCATCATTTTTCATATCTTCAGTGAGATCGGTAAAGGTGAAGCCGGGGCAGATGGCGTTGACGCGCACGCCGTCGGCGCCGTAATCCATCGCCAGCGAGCGGGTAAAGTTCGTCACCGCGCCTTTAGCCGCATTATAGACGCTCATACCCCAGTCGCCGCCGAGGCCGGAAACCGACGAGATATTTACTACGTTGCCCTTAGTTTTAAGCAGGTCGGGCATAAAGTGGTGAATGCAGTAGTAAACACCGTCCAGATCGACCTTCATCAGCTTATGCCAGTCGTCTGGCTGCACCTCATGAATGCGCCCCTGCACCACGCTGCCTGCGTTGTTGACCAGCACGTCGACGCGCCCGTACTTCTCCGCCACGCGATCGCGCAGCGCCTTAACCTGATCAACCTCGGCGACGTCACACGGCGCTACCAGATGATCGCCCGCCGTCAGCATCGCCAGCGTCTTCTCCAGCTTTTCCCGGGTTCTGCCGACGAGCACCACAGCGGCGCCTTCACTGGAAAACTGTTTCGCCGTAGCCTGACCAATACCCGATCCTGCTCCGGTGACAACGACGACTTTTCCTGTAAATCTCGACATGTTCTCTCCTTACGGTGGGGTGATTAACATTACCTTTAAGCCTGGCAGCCAGACGGGATCGTTCAAGCCAGACGGCAATATCCCTGCAATAAGTCTGTACTTTATCAATGACAGCTGGCCTACACTGTCAGGCGATAACCGAGGAGATACCATGCCATCACAGACGCTTTCCGCTGACTGCTGCATCGTCGGCGGCGGCCCGGCGGGCCTGATGACCGGATACCTGCTGGCGCGCGCGGGCCTGCAGGTGGTCGTGCTGGAAAAACACGCCGATTTCCTGCGCGACTTTCGCGGCGACACCATTCATCCCTCCACGCTGGAGGTGATGCACCACCTTGGCCTGCTGGATAAGCTGCTGGCGCTGCCGCATCAGCGAGCCGAAAAGCTGCAGGCGGAGATGGGCGGCGAAGAGGTGACGATGGCGGACTTTTCGCGTCTGCCGTTGCGCTGCCGCTTTATCGCCTTTATGCCGCAGTGGGATTTCCTCAACTTCCTTGCCAGCGAAAGCGCGGCTTTCCCCGGCTTCAGGCTGTTGCCCTCAACGGCACTCAGCGATCTGATTGTAGAGCAGGGCCGGGTGTGCGGCGTGACGGCGTTGCGCGACGGACAGCCGCTTACCATTCGCGCGCAGCTGGTGATTGGCGCGGACGGGCGGCATTCGGCGGTCAGAGAGAAAGCGGGGCTGGCGAGCCGCGCGTTCGGCACGCCGCGCGACGTTATCTGGTTCCGGCTGGATAAGCAGCCGGAGGATCCGACGCTGGGCACCGGCCATGCCGGGCCGCGCAATAACTTTATCGTTATCGATCGCGGCGATTACTGGCAGTGCGGCTTTACCATCCAGAAAGGGGAGTTTGAGGCGCTGCAGCGCGACGGGCTGGCGGCGCTGAAGCAGCGCATCGCCGCAGTGGCACCCTTCAGCGCCGCGCGCCTGGAGACGATCGACGACTGGCCGCAAATCCGGCTGCTGTCGATTCGCATTGACCGGCTGGACAGGTGGATGAAGCCTGGCCTGCTCTGCATTGGCGATGCGGCGCACGCTATGTCGCCCATCGGCGGGGTAGGCGTTAATCTGGCGATCCAGGATGCGGTAGCGGCCGCCAACTATCTTACGCGGCCGCTACAGCGCGGTAAGGTAAGGCTGCGCGATCTGGCGCGGGTGCAAAAGCGACGCCAGTTTCCGACCGTCGCCACCCAGTTTCTGCAAATCAAAATGAGCCGCAACCGGCCGAACGCGGGCGCTAAAAACCCGATGCCGGGTGTCCTGCGGAAATGGCCGTTCCTGCGCTTTGTCTTTGGTCGTCTGCTGGGCATGGGGTTCCGCATGGAAAAACCGCGCCGCTTTATCGCGCGCTGAGGCCGAACGCGCGACGAAACCCTATACTTGACCCCATTGAGCGGCCCGTCACTAAGGATACGCCTGTGGAAAATCCTCAACTGCTGGCGCAGCGTCAGCGACGCGCGTTGATTGCTGGTTCGGTCGGCAACTTTATTGAATGGTATGAGTTCGCCGTTTATGGCTTTCTCGCCACGCTGATCGCGCAGAACTTTTTTCAGCTGCAGGGGGCCTCGGCGCTCAGCAGTCTGATCCTGACTTACGCCTCGTTCGCCATCGCCTTCTTTTTTCGCCCGCTTGGCGCCGTTATCTTTGGCCGCATCGGCGACCGTATCGGCCGCAAACCGACGCTGATTGCGGTACTGCTGTTGATGACGCTGGCGACCACGCTGACTGGTCTGGTGCCGACCAGCGCTGCGCTGGGCATCGCCGCGCCGCTGATCCTGACCGGGCTGCGTATCCTGCAGGGGCTGTTCGCGGGCGGCGAGTATGGCGGCGCGGTGTCGCTGATGACCGAGTTCGCGCCGCCGGGCAAACGCGGGCTTTACGGCGCATGGCAATCCTTTAC
>NZ_DJDN01000050.1:23776-61577 GCF_002431095.1 Pantoea sp. UBA5923
GATGCGATGCTGGCGTGGGGCTGGCGGGTGCCTTTTCTGCTGGCGCTGCCGCTCGGGCTGATTGCGCTGTGGCTGCGGCTGAGCATGGAGGAGACGCCGAGCTTTATTCGGCAGCATCAGCAGCCGCGGCCGCAGGCGAGCGCTGCGCAGACGCTGAAAATCATTTTGCTGGCGATAGCGCGTGTCATGCTCTGGTCAGCGGCGGGCTATACCTGGCTGGTGATTATGCCCAGCTATCTGCAGTCTGCGCTGCATACCGGCTTTAACCAGGCGCTGCTGAGCGCGGTCATATCGAACCTGGGCTTTGCGGCAACCATTCTGCCAGCCGGGTGGCTCAGCGATAAAATCGGGCGGCGGCGCGTAATGGTGGCGGCCAGCGTGCTGCTGCTACTGCTCGCCTTTCCGCTGTTAAAGCTGCTGCAGGATGAGACAACCTCGACAGCGCTCAGCGCGCTGGTGGTCTTTATCGCTGGCGGCATCGTTGGAATGCTGGCGGGGCCAGGCCCGGCGATGCTGGCGGAGATGTTTCCTACGCATGTGCGCTACACCGGGCTTGGGCTTGCTTACTCGCTGTCGAACGCGATCTTTTCAGGCTGCGCAGGTCTGATTATCACCGGGCTGATGAAGCAGACCGGCAATCTGGATATTCCGGCATGGTATGTAATGGCGACGGCACTGGTCAGCATTCCGGCGCTGATGACGCTGAATAAAACCGACCATCAGCAACGGCTGTAGGCTGCGCCTACATCAACACAATGCCAAAGCGTTTCAGCAGCAGCGCCCACAGGACGAAGAGCGCCACGGTGATGACGCAGGATATGCCCAGCGTAGGCCAGAAGCCGGTGCGCTGGTAGAGAAACGGAAACAGAATAAACATCGGCAGCGTCGGCACCACATACCAGAAAGTGTACCAGGCGTGGGCGGCAATCTTCTCCTGCGCCTGTCCCTCCAGCTTCATCCAGATCAGCACCAGTACGGTGACCAGCGGCAGGGCGGCCATCAAACCGCCCAGGCGATCGCTGTGCTTCGCCGTTTCGGATATCAGCACCACCATAAAAGCGGTTATTGCATATTTTGAGATAAGCCAGAGCATTGTTTTTTTCCGTTAGTGATGATTAAACCGGCAGGCAGCGTAGCGGATTGCCTATTTCAGATAAGAACGAATAACCGCCACGATCTCTTCCAGATCCTCGCTCCGCTCCTGCGGGGTGGCCTCTTCATTCATCAGGTGTTCGCGGATATGGCCTTCCAGCAGTTCGCTCATCAGGCCATTAATGGCACCGCGCACCGCCGCGACCTGCTGCAACACCTTCAGGCACTCTTCACCTGATTCCAGAGCAGTCTCCAGCGAGGCGGTCTGGCCTTTAATACGGCGGACGCGGGTCAGCAGACTCTTTTTGTTTTTTAAGGTATGCGCCATTGGGATCTCCTGAAAGCTGCTATCTATACTGGGGTATAGTATATGGCGCATGATAATAAAGCCTGTGCAAACTGCTGGCAACTGAAAAGGGGGCGAAAGGTAAGGGTAAGAATCAACAGGCTGGGCTGCGTAAGGGCAGGGTAGAGGCGAGTCGCGGCAGGAGAATACGCTGGCCTGGCGGGAAGGGACAGACGTCCCTTCCCGACCTCCTCACGTTATGCGAGGAGGCGCGCGGGGTTATTTACGGCCCAGCAGGAAGCCGATAAAGACGCCGACGCCAGCAGCCACCGCCAGACCGGCAAACGGATTGGACTGAACCTGGTCTTTAATGGTGTCAGCTGCATCGCGTGCAGCATAGGTCGCCTGGTTGGAATAACGGCGCGCTGCGCCGCGAACGCGATGACGCGGAGAATCGGTGGCTTCGCCCCATTGCTGCTCAGCGGCACCGGCAACTTCTTTTACGGTATCTTCGATTTTTCCTGACATAGTTCGTCTCCTTTGGGTTGGCTTTCACTAAAAGCGTAGCAAAGCCCGGCGGTTATGCTGGAAGCTTACGCTTTTGTTACGCTTTTCATCTCAGGATTGCGGCTGACCGACCGGGCCGCTGCCGCCCGGTGCGCCTGGTGGTTGCTGCCCGCTGGGCGCGTGTGGCGGCGCTGGCGCGTCATGCGGACGCGGCGCGCAGGCCGTAACGGCAACTGCGCCGAGCCCCAGCAAAAAAATCATTACCAGCTGTTTCATACACTCTCTCCCGGCTAAAAAAACAGGTGCTAAAAGCGTAGCGGGCGAAAAGAGAGAGGGCAAACGAGGCGACGCAAATGCACAGCGCGCTGGCAAAGCAGGGGACAGAGGGTGAAGAGAGACTGCGGCGAGGTCGCTTTAACAGGCAGTGTTTTTGCAACCGCTCAACCTGAGGCTGGCGTAACGGGGGCCAGCGCAATGGCTATTTTTTACGTAAAAGAAATGCTGCGATTGCCGTCATAACGCCGATAAAGGGCATAGTTCCGGCACCCGCGAGAAAGTTATGCTGATCAATTCGGTTTTCTCTGCGTATATCCATAAAACGAGTAAGCGCATGGTTTTCATTCGTTGCGCAGATCTCTTCACGCTGTTTTTCATACCCCTGTTTAAGCAACAGAGCGGCGCCTGGAGCATCTGCACTTTTCAGCGCAACGACTTTTTGACCTTTTTTATAGAAACGGTAATCAGGCATCTGATACTCCATGCTGTAGGGATGTGATATGACAATACACCTGATCTGTTCAATTACCTGTATTTTTACTGAGCGGCTTCCCACAGACTAACTTATTAGCTGTCACGCATTTACAACAAGCCAAAATTTTGCCGCGACTGGCGGTGATACAATGGATTTTAAATGATTGAACATATGCTTGCACAATATGGCTCGCTTCCTTTACCAGTTGATTTGCTGCGCGCCCAGCTTGAAAAATGGATATCAATGCAGGAAAGCTGGTGTTCTGACAAATCTTTTTCAGCACGCTTTCCCTGGCGTGAAACAGGATTACCTCAAAACGCCTTTTTACAGCAAAAATTATGCATTAACGGCAAATATTTTCTGACCGGCCCTCGCTATAAGGCAGGAGATATAAGTCGCCCGTTTATCGATATTGTCGCGTCGGATTCCGTTACTGATAACCCTGTACTGGACGTTATCAGCAAAGCGTGGGCAAGGATAAAGCCTGAATATATCCGCGTGCTTGTACCAGGATGCCATACACCTGCGGGTATCACAGACCAGCTTATCTACTCGACTCCTCTTGATTCTGTTTCTGCTCCGCAGGATGAGCGCGCGCTGAGTCTGATACGCGCAGTTCCTGCTGATTTTACATGGTGTAAATATTCGCTTATCGAGGCTTATGAACACGCCTGGTCTGCTATCCCCGGCTTAGCTGGCAGCTTATGCGCAACGGAGAGCAGTGAGCTGCAACAACATATCCTGAATGGCGATACCTGGATCCTCCTTGAACATGGCAAACGGGTTGGTCTGATAATTTGTGAAAAAGCAGATACGGCTTTTTTACCGGGCTTTCGTATTTCCGAAGAAATTATCCTGCCCGCTTTCCGCGGACGTTCTCTCGCGTCCAGAGCACAGCGCATATTGTGCCGCTATCTCTTTCAGAATAGCCAGCCGACCTCTTTGCTATCTGGAACTATCAGCCCTCAAAATTTACCTTCTGTAAAATCAGCAGAGAAAGCAGGACGAACCTGTATTCTCAGTTATCAGTTTCTTCCAGCTAAGCAGAGTTAGCAACAAACGAGAAAGGTGTGTACAGCCAGATATGTTCCCCGCTAATTAGCGCCGCGAAGAATTAATGATGCTATCCAAGTATCTCTATAGCCTTAATGATGGCTGCTTTTCGCAGCCTGCCCGCTTCTGTTATCAGCAGGGCGTTAAGTTTATCGATCAGATTCGCGCGGGTAATGGAATCAGCGCTATAAAAAAGCGCCTCAGATGCTTCACCGATGATGATATGGGCCGCCCTGACTTTTTGCTCTTCAGACATCTTTCCCCCTTAACCGGCTGAAACAGCAGGCACCTGATAGATGCCTGCATCTGAAAGGTCAGTAGAAGTTAAAAGGTTTCCCAGTTAGCGCCAGAAGAGGTGGCTAACACCGGCGTATTTTTACTGCTTTTCTGAACCGGGACTTTAGGTGTGAGCAGCCCGGAAGAGGGTACGCGGAAAACAGAAACCGTTCTTTCCAGCTCCAGCGCCTGCTCTTCCAGGCTGCTGGCCGCAGCGGAGGACTCCTCAACCAGCGCGGCATTCTGCTGCGTGGTGGTATCCATCTCTGTCATGGCCAGAGAGATTTGGCTAATGCCGCGATTTTGCTCATCTGAGGCAGCAGCGATTTCACCCATAATATCCCGCACCTGGGAGACGGACTTGACGATATCACCCATTGTGTCGCCGGCACGATTAACCAGCGTGGTGCCGTCACTCACCCGGTCCAGAGACTCGCGGATCAGCGCTTCGATTTCTTTAGCCGCTACAGAACTGCGCTGAGCCAGGTTTCTTACTTCACCCGCTACCACAGCAAAGCCGCGACCCTGCTCGCCAGCGCGCGCTGCTTCAACCGCCGCGTTAAGCGCCAGGATATTGGTCTGGAAAGCAATACCGTTAATAACCGTGATGATCTCACCAATTTTACCGGCACTCTGGCTGATCCCTCCCATGGTGGTAATAACGTCATGGATGATTTCGCCGCCACGGCTGGCATTATGCGACGCTTCCGTTGCCAGCTGGCTGGCATGATGCGCATTCTCCGCGTTCTGTTTTACGGTTGATGTCAGTTCTTCCATACTGGCTGCTGTCTCAACAACGGCGGCAGACTGCTGTTCTGTGCGTGAGGACAAATCAGTATTCCCTGCGGCAATCTCAGAGGAGGCGCGGGCAACGCTGTTAACGCCGTCACGCACACGGGTAATAATGTTGCGCAGGCTCAGGTTCATCGCGCCAACCGCGGACATCAGTTGTCCCAGCTCGTCAGAGCGTGTGCTGGTGATTTCAGAGGTCAAATCCCCTTCAGCAATGCGCTGGGCAGAGAAAAGCGTCTCTTTTAACGGAACAGTGATGCTCCGGGTCATTCTCCACGCCACCAGAAGGCTCAGCACAATACAGGCAATCGTCGTAAAGCCAATCTGCCACAGCGCCGTGTGGATATACTTTTCTCCCATCTGCGTCTGGAATAGTGATAAGTCGTTCACAGAGCGGTTCAGCGTCTCCGCTGCGCGAGTCATTTCATCCGAAGCCTTTTTTTCATCACGAACGAGCAGCATATAATTTTTTAACAGAGCGGGAAGCGATGCTGTTTTTTGCTCTGTGGAATTTAGTAATTCACTAAGCTTCGCATCAGGAGCAGCCTTGAGTTGCGAAATAAAAGGGGTAGTCTCACCCTGAAGCTGCGTGATTTTGCTCAGCGACGTATCGTCCGGCGCCTTTAAAAAGTCCTGAATCTGTAAAACGGTTTGATCGATCTTCAGCGTGAGTGAAAAAAGCGGCGCGGCTGAACCCGCAGCCACAGAAGATTCCTGTGCGGCAAGCTGTTCTGCTAACAGCGGTAAGCCTGTTGAATTTAATTCATTTAAAGAGAGCAGTGATTTATCAGTGCTTTCCAGAAATGCCTGACGCTTTTCCTTGTACTGATTGAGTAAAGTGGCCATCTGAGAAAGTTTATTCTCTCCCTCGGCGGACCAGGCGTAATTTTCCAGGTTCTGTTTCAATTGTGAAAGCCGACCCATCGCCTCGCCATTGATAATGATAAATTTTTTATCGCGGGTGTACTGAAATAATGTGCGATTGAGCCTGGCTTTGGCCAGCGTGTCCAGCATTTCAACGGTAATGTCGCGTTTAGCGGAGTTTTCCTGAATGTTTAAAAAACAGCGCAGCGCGAGCAGAGAGATAATCAATGAAGCCAGTATAACCAGCGAGAAACCCAGAACTAATTTTCCGCCTATTTTAAGATTGGAAAAAATATTGATAAATTTCATTTAGATAGCCCTTTTTCGTAAATAAGTCCTGAGTCTGAATGTTTTTCGCTCTGGCTATCCTTTTATATCGGCGGAGGGAATGGCTTTTTTAGCACTCTTTACGACATTTCTTTTTTACGTCCAGGTTAATTGATTTAGATCACGTTCATAGGTTCTTAAACTATTGTGAACGGCTGTGATTGTTTAGCAGGGAATGATTTGAGCCCTAAGATAATCAAGGAATATACACCGTTACAGCCGCATG
This sequence comes from Pantoea sp. UBA5923, assembly GCF_002431095.1. Taxonomy (NCBI): domain Bacteria; kingdom Pseudomonadati; phylum Pseudomonadota; class Gammaproteobacteria; order Enterobacterales; family Erwiniaceae; genus Pantoea; species Pantoea sp. UBA5923. The sequence continues at coordinate 29,951 of NZ_DJDN01000050.1, forward strand.
GCTGAATGAACAGGCATCTTCTTAAGTTGATCTGAATAACAGAATAAAAGGGAAGCGGCTGTTTCTGTTGAAGGTAACAGAGCTTGCCTTAGCCGCTCACATTATTCCACGGCGGAAGCTCGCCGCCGTGAGTCATTCATTTATCAGAATGACAGGTCGATAGCCATTTCCATGCAGCGCAGCTCTGCATTAGCCAGTTTTGAGAAGTAAAAGCTTTCTCTGAGGGATTTAAACCCCTGTTTTTCATAAAAGGTTATTGCATCTGGCGTTGAAGATAAGGTCAAACGGTTAAACCCACGTTGACGAGCTTCATCTTTAATTTTTTTGAGAATCATGCCGGCGCAGCCTTTTCTCACATGGTCTGGCGAGGTGAATATTGCCTCAACGCTTCCTGACGACATATCAAGGTACCCGGTTGCTACGGGCCGGGCGTCCGGCCCCTCAACAATAAAGAAAAGATTTTTCTTTATAACTTCTCTGAAACTTTCGGGCATAGCTTCAGGCGTCCAGGCGGTAATGACGGCTGGGTCGTAGCTACTCTTGCAACCCTGTCTGATCGCCTGATTTCTAATGTTCCAGCACGCCTCTGCTTCTTCAGGTATTGCACGTCTAATTTTCATCTTTAACCTCTGTGTTTACCTTGGGTATAAAAATGCTAAAGCGCTTTTTGCTGGCATCTGATACCTGGCGGTGCAGCAGGATAAAGACCTCCTGTAAGGGAGGCGCAAATAAGTATCCGCCACTCTTTTTCAGGTAAGATCGTGTAACGGCTTGCCTCGAGGTTTACTCAGGGAAAAATCACTGAAAGTGACTTCAAGCCCTTGTCTTTCCGGGGTACAAGCCATCACGCCCACAAAACGTTTTTGATGCTGAGGCCAGTAACAGAGCCGCAGCAGCGGCCAGGTTTGACCGTCTGTAGAATACTGTATTCTTAGCGCTTCGTTTTCCAGGGTGGCGCGCATCCAGAACTCTTGTGGATTACCGGGGAAAAGGCCGGTTGACCAGTCAGATGTTTCACGCGTAACCACACAGCCTACCGCTGGCTGGTCGTCATTAAATTCTATTCCTGCCTTCACCCAGCGATCGGCTTCATCCAGAATGAAGATGCCCGCCTGATCATAAAGATCTGAAAAATCAGCCATCACTTTTACCTGAAGGGTAAAATCGCGCTCTGTATAAAAACCAAATGCATGACCGGTATGCCGCTGAAAGCCATAGTAGGTCTGTTTCCAGAAATCCGTATTGGCTTCCGTTGTGAACCCCAGCTTGCCTTTCTCAAAAGAGAATTTCTCGGGCGGGTTGATCCAGACTCCACCCTCTGCTTCCAGCGAATCAATTGCGATCATTGGCTTTCTCCACGTTGCTGGTTGGTTATTTAAACATCCGGTTACCTGAATTAATTCACCGCTCTCTTCAGGTTTCAGTTTGCTGCTGGCACGAGGCAAAAAGAAGGTGTTGCTATCTCCTGAGTTAATCAGCTCTGTTACCGATAATAAACTCAGGTTCATAGCTGACAGGGAAATTCACTGACCTGGCAATAAAACAGACTTTATGAATCTCATGATGGATAGCGGTGGCAGCATCGATATCCGTACCGGGTAATACTGTAATTTTTGGCTTAAGCGTGGCTGAAATAAAGCGACCAGCACCACTTTTTAAAACCTCGCCTGTCGCCACCGGAAAGTCTTCGTAACCCATTATGGTAATGCCTGCGTCTGATGCCAGATGCAAATACCACAACATATGGCAGGCAGAAAGCGAGGATATCAGCAGATCTTCCGGATTCATTTTACCCGGGTCGCCTCCCAGTAACGGATCGTTAGAGCAATGTATTGTTTCCTTACCGGCTATTGAGATATCCCAGGTTCGCGCATAGGAGCGGTAGCCTGACGTGCCCGTTCCCAGGTTGCCCGTCCAGGATATATGCGAGGAATAACAGTGTTCCATTAATTTATTGCTCCCGTTCTGCATAGATAATATGTGAAAAAGAGTTCCAGGCGCTCTGTAAGGTCAGCGTCTTGATATGCTGAAATATGCGCGTGATCGGCCTCTCATCAGGTGGCCCCTGTCTTCCCTCTGAATAAAAATGAATGTAATGCGGTGACCAGTTAATCCGCCTTAATAGCGTGACGGTATACTATTTAACTGAGAGGGGCCATAAGCATGTCGCTACATACGTAACGCTTGCAGTTACTGACCAGGGACGCGCTTCATTACATAACATGTTGCGCGTCCTGTTAGTCAGGTCAGGAGTTTTCAGAGGAGTGAACCGCATAGAAGCGCGCTTTCTGTCGCTTACTCTTTTTACGAGGCACGATCAGGCTGGCGGCGATAATCGCCAGCGTGAGGCCGCCGGTCGCCAGCAGCTCGGTCTGATGCTGAGCATTGAACAGCATAGAAACCAGTACGGTAACGATAAAGAGTATGGTAATCCAGGTCAGGCCGGGGAACAGCCACATGCGGTAACTCAGCTTTTCGCCCGCTTTTTCGCGCTTTTTGCGCAGCACCAGATGAGAGGCGGCAATCACCAGGTACACCAGCAGTGCGATAGCGCCAGAGCTTGCCAGCAAAAATTCGAATACCACGCTGGGCGCCAGGTAGTTAGCGACAACCGCGACAAAAGCGGCAGCGGTTGAGAGCAGCACTGCAACCCATGGCGTACCGCTGCGATTCGTGCGTGAGGCCGCCGCGGGCGCATCTTTGCGACACGACAGGGAATAGAGCATGCGTGACGAAGTATAAAGCGCCGAGTTAAGACAGCTGCATACCGCCATTAACACGACGATATCCACAATCAGCCTGGCATGGGGAATATTCATCGCCTGAAGCGCGGCCTGGTAAGAACCATGCTCAATCAGCGTCGGGGAATTCCACGGCACCAGCGCCACCACAAAGAAAATCGACAGCAGGTAGAACAGCGCGATACGCCAGATAACCGAGTTAGTGGCCTTAGTGATCTGCTTGCCTGGATTCTTTGATTCGGCGGCGGCGATGGTCACAATCTCGGTGCCCATAAAAGAAAACATCGTGGTCAGAATCGCTGCCATCACCTTACCCATGCCGTTGGGCATAAAGCCTTGCGTATCGTAGAGGTGCTGAAGGCCGCTGGTGCTGCTGTTGGGCATCAAGCCAGACACGGCGAGGCCAGCAGCACATAAAAACGCCACAATCGCCGCTACCTTGAGCAGCGCAAACCAGAATTCAAACTCGCCATAATTTTTCACGCTCAGCAGATTGGTGATGGTTAAAAACAGCGTGATAGCCAGGGTGAACTGCCAGATGGCGATCTGGGGGAACCAGGCGTGCAGGATGGTGCCGGCAGCGTTGGCTTCCAGCGGGATAACCAGTACCCAAAACCACCAGTAGAGCCAGCCGATAGTGAAGCCGGCCCAGCGGCCCAGCGCCTTGTCGGCATAGGTTGAAAAAGAACCTGAATCGGGCAGAGAGACCGCCATTTCAGCCAGCATGCGCATAATCAGCACTACCAGCGCACCGGCGGCAGCGTAGGCGATCAGCACCGCCGGGCCTGCCTCGTAAATCGCGTGGCCGGAGCCCACAAACAGGCCGGCGCCAATTACGCCCGCAATTGACAACATGCGTACGTGACGCGGCTTCAGGTTTTGTGCCAGTGCATCTTCATTTGCAGTCTGCGTTGTTGTCATCAGAACGTCTCCAGAACGGTCCCCGGGCTTTTGTGTCCGGGGCGAGCAGGGGATGGGCTCGCCGCAGCGAGCCGGAAAGGATCAGGCGGTTACGGCGCTTTTTACGACGTCAGCGGCGCAGTGGTTGAGTACTGAGGTTAAAATGTCCAGCGCCTGGCGGAACTGCTGGTCAGGAATGGTCAGCGGATAAAGAAAACGAATAACGTTGCCTTTTGCGCCGCAGGTCAGCAGCAGCAGGCCGTTCTCCATCGCCTTTTTCTGCACCGCCTGCGCGGTGGCGGTCTCGGTAAATTCAACGGCCACCATCGACCCTAACGCGCGGACATCGGCAATCGCGGGACACAGCTTACGGAAGGTCTGTAGCTCGGCTTCAAGCCTGCCGCCAAGCTCAGCGGCCCGCGCGCAGAGCTGCTCCTCTTCGATTACGTCGAGCACCGCATGCGCTGCGGCGATCGCCAGCGGATTGCCAGCATAGGTGCCGCCGAGGCCGCCCGGACCTGGCGCATCCATAACCTCTGCTCGTCCTGATACGGCGGAAAGCGGCAGGCCGCCCGCCAGGCTTTTTGCCATGGTGATGAGATCCGCTTTCACCGGATAGTGCTCCATGGCGAACAGCTTACCGGTGCGGGCAAAACCGCTCTGTACCTCGTCGGCGATAAGCAGAATGCCGTAGCTATCGGCCAGCTGACGCAGCCTGACCATAAACTCAACCGGCGCGGCATGGAAACCGCCTTCGCCCTGCACCGGCTCCAGCACGATCGCGGCTACGTCCTGCGGAGCGATATCCTGAGTGAAAAGCGCGTCGAGACTGGCTAGCGCCGCGTCGATAGTGATGCCCTGTACCGCGCTGGGATAGCGCGCATGGAACACCGAGGCGGGCATCGGGCCGAAATCACGCTTATAGGGGGCGACCTTGCCGGTCATCGCCATGGTCATCAGGGTGCGACCGTGAAAGGCGTTGCCAAAGGCGATCACGCCAGGGCGGCGGGTATAAGCACGTGCGATTTTGACCGCATTTTCTACCGCTTCTGCGCCAGTGGTGAAGAAGGCTGTTTTAGCCTGGCCGGCAACGGGCACCCGCTGGTTGATGCGTTCAGCCAGGGCGATATAGCTTTCGTACGGAGTGATTTGAAATGCGGTATGCGTAAATTTTGTTAACTGATGGGCCACCGCCTGTTCGATGCGCGGATGGCGATGGCCGGTGTTGAGCACCGCGATGCCGCCAGCGAAGTCGATCCAGCTGTTGCCCTCGTTATCCCACAGGGTTGCGTTTTCCGCCCGCGCCACATACCAGTCGCACAGCGTGCCGGTGCCGCGGGGTAAAGCCTGTGCTTTGCGCTGCTGCATCAGGATATTTTGTTCGCTCATCTCATCCACCTCGCTCATATGCTTATTTACATTTCCCGACAAACGCTTTTATTTATGCGTGCGAGAAGGTAAGTTGCCAGAGCCAATTTCACAGAGAGGGATGGAGCCAATTGCAGCTGCTGTACGCCGATCACTTATTAGCACGATTGCAGTTTTTACCGAGTGGCTCGCTGCAGCAGCGACTGCTGACCTGTATGCAGGCCGCAATCATTGAGGGCGTTTTTCCACGCGGCGGGCGCTTGCCGCCGACGCGCGATATGGCCCGAGAGCTTGGGGTGTCACGAAACACCGTACTGCATGTTTATGAAAGTTTGATGGCGCAGGGCTATGTGACGGCCCGCACCGGCAGCGGCACCTGGATTGCGGAGACGCTGCCGGAAATCTGTCTGCAAAGCCACGCCACCGATCTGCTACAGCCTGCCTCCACGCCGCTGCCGGCAACCCTGTCAAAACGGGGTGCAACGCTGTTAGGGCACGCCACCGCCTCTCCCTATCAGTGGGGCGCCTTTGTACCCGGCGCGCCCGACGTCACGGAGTTTCCGCATAAGCTTTTTAGCCAGATTCAGGCAAAGCTGAATCGCGATCCTGATGTCTATCGGCTGATTTACAGCAGCGGCGGCGGCTGTCCCGACCTTCGCCATGCGCTGGCGGAGTATCTGCGCGTGGCGCGTTCGGTCAAGGCCGATGCAGATCAAATCCTGATAACCGAAGGCGTGCATCAGGCGGTTGATCTGGTCTCGTGCGTGCTCTGCGATCCGGGCGACCTTGTATGGATGGAGGAGCCGGGTTACTGGGGCACGCGCAACCTGCTGCGTAAAAACGGCCTTAAAATCCGGGCGATGCCGGTGGACAGCGAAGGGATTGTGCCAAAGCCGGGGCTGCCGCCCAGGATGGTGTTTGTGACGCCTTCACATCAGTATCCTTTGGGCGTTCACCTTAGCCTGGCAAGACGGAAGGCGCTTTTAGCGCTGGCGAGGCGCCATCAGAGCTGGATTATCGAAGATGATTACGACAGCGAGTTTCGCTTCTCAGGCCAGCCTTATCCCTCTTTGCAGGGGCTGGAAGCGGATGCGCCGGTGATCTATATGGGCACTTTTAGCAAGACGCTTTATCCAGCGCTGCGCATTGGCTACATAGTGGTGCCGAAGATGCTGGCCGAACCGTTGCGCATCGCGGCTTCTGAGCTTTATCGCGGCGGTCATCTGCTGATCCAGCGTGCGCTGGGCGAGTTTATACGGCAGGGGCATTATATGGATCATATCCGCCGCATGCGTTTGCTTTACGGCCAGCGGCGTCAGTTTTTATGCAAACTGATTGAGCGCTATCTGGGGCCGTCATTTCTGTCGCCGGTCAACCATGACGCGGGATTACATCTGGTGCTGCATCTGCCATCGGGCTGCGACGATGTGGCTATTGCCGCACAGGCGCTGAAGCGTGGCGTTAAGGTGCGGCCCTTGTCGCAATACTATATGCATCCGCAGAGCTTGCGCGGGCTGCTGCTCGGTTACGCCTGCGTGAATGAACGGCAGTGTCAGGATGCGTTCGGCGTGCTGAAAGGGTGTTTGATCGAGGCGGGCATTAAGGTTGATGCTTCAGCTAAGTAAATACTGTTCAGGGTGAACAGCTGACATCAGCCTGGATTCCTGCGTCATTTGGCTGTTAGCGAGAAGAAATATTTCGCAAATATGGGTGCAGTAAAATAGGGTGAGCACATCGTTTTGGATAGATATAAAAACGTTAACCCGTTAGATTTATTCAAACAATTGCGAACTTATTTGAGGTTGCCATGCTGGATATCACTAACTTTGGATTCTTTGCCTTGTCAGTCTTTCTGCTTTCCGTTACTCCCGGCCCTGATATGGCCTATGTCATCGGGCAGAGCGTAGCTAACGGCCGCCGCGCCGGTATTGTCTCGGCGTCTGGCGTGGCCCTGGGAAGCTGCACGCACGCTATTGCCAGCGCGCTGGGGCTGACGGCCCTGATTACCGCTTCGCCGGTGATGTTTACGGTTATTAAGTTCACCGGCGCGGCATACCTGATCTATTTAGGCGGAAAGATGTTGTTTGATACTTTCAAACGGAAAGAGCAACAGAATGCCCCTGAAATAGAGATTGATAAAAAGCTAAGCGCTTACGGTCTTCTGTCTAAGGGATTCATCACTACGCTAACTAATCCCAAAGTTCTACTTTTCTTTATTTCCTTTTTTCCCCAGTTTGTCACGCCTGAAGGCGAACATCATGCGTCATCATTTCTGCTGCTGGGGCTGACTTATGCACTGATAGCGTTTTTAACTGATATGACGTTCGCCCTGTTAGCGGGAAGCGCAGCAGGTGCTGTTTCAGGTAACCGTAAATTACAACATTTGCTAGACCGAATTGTTGGAGCAACATTTATTGCGCTGGGCATAAGGTTAGCTCTGACTCGCCGTTGATAGCCATGCACCACAGTTCTGACCGCTAAAAGTAAAGCCTGCAAAGGTGAACAAGCAGGCTTGTTTTTATTATGTGGAAAAAAACAGGTGGGCGGAAGATGCTTGTCGAAACGTTGCGCATTGCGCTCGGCTGAGCTTTATTGCGGCTGTCATCAGCTAATCCAGCGTTTATACGGCAGAGCAGTATATTGGTCATATTCGTCGCATACGTTTATTTTATGGCCAGCGGAGTTACTTTGCCATCCGGTTGCGATGAGCTTTTTCATAACACCTGCATCCTGACCGGCTATTTATTTTAACGTTAAAATCAGCGCGACTGGCTGATGCGGCGATAAATTGTTACCCAGACATTTAACCAGAAATAACAGGATAGAAACGCACAGGAAACCCGCTCATTTAATGTCATCCGGTTTGCTGCCAGGCCAGCTGGAACTGCGCGGGAGTTTTCCCAAAACGCTGACGGAATACGTCTATATAAGCGCTGACGTTGCTGTAACCGCTCAGAGATGCGACTTCATATACTGGCAATCCTGCAAGTATCCATTGCAACGAAGCTAATATTTTTGCCTGCTGCCGCCACTGACTAAAACTCAGTCCGGCCTGCTGATTAAACAAGCGGCTAAGGCTTCTGACGCTGAGGCCAAATTGCTGGGCCAGCTGGCTTTGATCCAGATGGGATGCTGGATTATTGAGTAATTCATTCGCAACGTTACGCGCGCGCCGGTCTGTTGGCAGCCTCAACTCAAGCGGTAACGCTGTGCATTGCATCACTTCATAGCCAAGGAGTTTTAGCAGCGTCTCCTGGTAGCCTGGTGTGGAATGAGAACCACTATTTTGGCACCTGTTCAGCAAGGCTGTGGTAAAGGCATCGGCCCCATAGATACCTGCATAAAGGGGAAAGTTAATACAGGCTGGTGGATCTATATACAGGCTATGACCTGTTACATTTCGCGGAACCCAGGCGCTATGCTCCAGGCCAGGCGGAAACCATCCTACTGTACCCGGCGTAACGGTCCATTGAGAAAGCGTCGTTTCTATCACCATGATGCCATGATCAAGCCAGTATATCTGCCCAGCGGCATGTTTATGGCTGGAGGTAGCGTGTTTCGCACCATATCTGAATGATATTGTTTTTATCATAATGGCTGATTAACCGTATAAAATGTCATTATACGGATATTACTCTCTCTCATCTTTTATGTAGAGTGTTATATAAAAGGAGAGTGAGATGAAAAACTCAATTGAAATAGTTATTAATGCTTTACAGGAAGTGGTCGGTAATCCCGCGCATGATGAAGATAAAATCAAAACTTATTTTTCTTCCGTCTATCAGCAAATAGTTGACGGTCATAAGCTGGAATATGCTGACTTTCTCAGTCATATGAAAACGCTTAAGCTTGTGACAAGCCAGATAATAATTAATATCAAATCCGTTGCCGCAGAAGGTGATACGGTATTCACCCATCACTTTGTTGAGGTTAAAAAAAGCCAGGATGGCAACAGCCAGTTTGAAGTTTTCGCTTGTTTTACCCTCTCGTCCGGTAAAATTATTCGCTGCGAAGAGCTAACCAGAATGCTGAGCGGGCATCCTGTTGATAGAGATCTTGCCAGCAGAACAGAAGCGCCTCCACCTGCCAGACTTCACCAGAGCAAGACAGTATAAAGCTGCCGCTGCGCTATCGGATAACAGAACTTAAGCCCCCTGTGCCTTCCCCCAGGCGTCTGGTTTGCAGGCTGCGTCAATCCTGACTACTGTTTCTGGATACTCATTTATAGCGGCCGACGGGGCGAAACAGGAGGAGCGATGAAGCGCGACGTATTAAATGAAGATGACTACGATGAAGTGTGCCGGGTGATTGGCGATGCAGTGGTGGTGCTGGCTGAGTCGGGCCGGGAGACGCGGCGGGGTGATATTTCAGATCTGCTGAAACGCGCGCGTCAGCATCGTTCGCACAGCGAGCGCGATGAGCAGCGTATGCTGGAGCACGCGATTCGTCTGGTTAAGCTGTGAAAAGCACAGAGGCCTGGAGCGGGCAAGCGTAAATACGCGGGTCTACAGAGCAAGGAAGCGCCGTTTGCGTCGGCGCCAATGGCTATACCTGCTGCGCCAGCAGCCCAGGGCGGCTGGCAGGGTACCAGCTCACCAGAAAATGACGCAGATGATCAAAGCACCACTCCGCCTCGTCACGCTGCTGACAGTAGTACATCACCGTTACCTTTTCATATTCCCGCGCGCGCTGGCGCAGCGGCGACCAGCCCCAGTCAAGCACGCAGCGGGCATAGTTAAGTAAAGCGTCCGGCTCCATACGATGCTGCGTTGCCTGTTCGCGCAGGTAGCGTCCAAAAACCTGATCGAGCGTTAGCGTCTCATCCTGGGTGACGGGCAATTCAGGGCGAAAGGCGAAATCAATAAATCCGCACACCGCATCGTCGCGCTGCTGCCAGTCGCAGGCTAGCGTCATAAACAGCCCGTCCTGCAGATTCACCTCCTCCAGCAGACGACGAAGATTCGCCGACTGCGCCAGCACCGCAATCTCATCAATACGCTCCGTTTGCAGCGTAAGATCGATGCCGCAGGGGTTCACTGAACCATCCTCATTGCGCGTGGCGGGGAAGGGGAAATCAATATAGCCGTTATTATCCAGTCGCTTTTCCATAAGAGGTGAGCCTGCAGCCTGACAAGCCATGACAATAGACTATCTGGCCGCAGGACGCACGTCTAAGGGCACGTCCAGGTAATCATGGTGTCTTCGTGCGGATTAATCAGGCGGAACTGCTTATCCGACAGCCGCTGCGCGTAGTAGCCTTCCGGCGTAACGGCGGAGGGGACATATTTGAAACGATCCAGCGATTGCAGTGTCCCACTCTGCACTTTGACGCCATCGCGGCTGATGGTGAAGGCGTTGACGAGGTCAAAAATTGTTGCCCGCGTCTGTCCCAGCGGCTGGCCGTAAATGGTGCTGACTTCGCCGGGGCAATCCACCCCTTTCGGGCCGGAGGCACAGCCAGCAAGTAGCGTAATAAAAATGCAAAAGGTGAGTCGCAACATATCCTGTACCTGCTTCAATCCCTGGGAATCCCGTGGCGCTGATGTTTGATGCGTTGCGTCCCGGCTATTGTGATCATAGCAGGTCTGGCGCGGCATCCAATTTGCACTTTGATTAATAGTTAAGCTTTAAACGTGCCAGAGGGTGACTTGAGTAGCATATTAAAGGTATTCTTGCCATCTTTGCGCACCAGTTGGGCGATTTAAGGGAAATTTAATGAAAGAAGAAGAAGCCAGTCTAATGATTATTCGTCATGCGATCGAGAGGCTTGAAGCGGAAAAGAAGCAGCAGGTAGTCTCCTGCGTTGCTGCGATCCGCGATGTTATGCAGGGATACGACGAGGAAAACGCCTCGCTGGCGTTAATGCTGATCGCCGCCGAGGTTGCGGCGGAATAAACTTCAGCCCGGGGTTGCATGATGCGGCGCCGGGCTTCTAAGAATTCATTTCCTTTACCAGCCAGCGGTGGATCACGCCGACAATCCACGCCTGCTGCTCGCTGGTCAGCGGTTGATGGGCAGCGATGCTGTGCCACTTCGCCAGACAGCCACGACAGCAGGTCGCCGTAGCGTGCTGAGCGATAAACACCGGATGACCACGCATCGGCGTCTGTTTGCCGTCGTTCTTCGGCTCCGCCTGCGCCAGGCGCTGCGCGACAAAATCTGCCGCGTGCCTGTCAATAACCTCCGGTCCTTTCGCCAGACAGTAGTCGCGCTCTTTTACGCCCAGGTGGAAGCGGCGGCGAAACGGCGACTGTGCCAGCCGCTGGAACAGGGCATCTTCCCGGTTCATAGAATCTCCTTTAGGAATCAATGCGTTTTAAACCTTATCCTGGTTTCGCTTTCGTTATGCTGTGCTAAACCTAAAGCGAAACCAGCAAGGGAGGATATATGAAAAAAACGCTGATGCTGACTGGTGCGCTGAGCCTGAGCCTGCTGCTGGCCGGCTGCGCTAATGACCATATTCTGCATACCAACGACGGCCGCACCATTGTGACGCAGGGCAAGCCGAAGGTGGATGACGACACCGGTATGATCACCTACAAAGATGTCTACGGTAAAGAGCAGCAAATTAATCGCGACACCATCAAAGATATGTCGCAGGTCGGGAACTAACGACAGCTTTTGTCACACTTCGACCCGCCCCATGCGGGTCGTTCCGCTTTTCCCGTCCGTCTGGTGTGTTACTCTGAAAATAGATAACCAAATCAGAGCATAACTTCGACGGAGCCTGAAAATGAAAGCCACTCTTTTCACCCTCGGCTTGCTGAGCTGTTACATTGCACCCGCGTGGAGCGAAACCCAGTTCCAGATCACCTGTCCCGGTCGCCCGACAATGACCATCTCCCGCGCCGAATATGGCCTGAGCACCTTAACCTGGCCGCAGCACCACTTTCAGATTGCCGCTGGTCAGCAGCGCACCCGCTTAGAGGTCGGCGACAACGTTTCCATTACCCGCTTCCGCAACGGCGACCAGCTGATCGTCAACAACGCGAGCGAAGAGACCTTCTTCGTTTACCACGACAGCGACCGGCTGATACCCTGTAGCCGCAGTGAAACGCGCGATGTCGATCAGCTGTCGCTGGAGCCTTATGACGATCGCGACCATCCGCACTCTTAACCCGCTTTAGCCGGAGAGTCTATGCAACTGAACGTTACGGATGCGGTCACGCATCAGGATCTGGATGAGGTGCGCCTCGGTCTGAATAGTTTTAACAGCCGTTTTATCAATATCGACGAATTGAAGTCCATCGGCGTTTTCGTCACGGACGAGCATGGCAAAAAGCTGGCGGGGCTGACCGGCTCGACCACCGGCAACTGGCTGCGCATCGATATGCTGTGGGTCAGTGAGGCACTGCGCGGGCAGGGCGTTGGCAGCAGGCTGCTCAACGCGGCGGAAGAGGAGGCGCGTCGGCGCGGCTGCTGCTATGCGCAGGTTGATACCGCCAGCTTCCAGGCGCGCCCCTTTTATGAAAAGTCAGGCTATACGCTGCGTTTCAGCCTGGATAACTACCCGCGCCATCATCAGCGTCACTATCTGAGCAAAACGCTGTAATCAAAACAGCGGCTGCTGGCGCATATCCAGCGGCTGCTGTTCCGCCTCGTCTATTGCCGCCAGCCAGCTCTGCAGCGTGACTTCGACCCACGAGAGGTGGCCGCGCGTGGTGCTCATCAACACCACATCGGGCCGCAGCGTGCGGTAGAACTCCAGCGACTGCTGCAGCTCGTGCGGATTACTGTCCGGGGCCAGAAGAGTAACCCAGCGATGGTGGTCGCGCGTCAGGGTAGCGCCGACGAACAGGTAGGTGCGGCCCAGCGGCGAGGCGTAAAGAAAGCTGCTGCTGCCTGGCGTATAACCCGGCGTCGGCAGCAGATGGAAGTCGCCGAAGTGCGTCTCCTGCTGGGTAAAGGTGTCATCCGGCTCCAGCACCCGGCTGACGGGGCCGATAGAGCGGCTGTGGCAGTAAAGGGCGCTGTTAAAGCGCTGCTGAATGGCGATAGCGCCGGGCGCGGCTTCGTGCCAGTGGGTCAGATAGTGGCGAATTACGCCGCCTTCGTCGGCCAGCACTTCATGATCGAGCGGATGCTCCACGCGGCCAATCAGCAGGTTGCCGCGCGGATGACGCAGCATAAAGCCATGCATCATTAAATCATCAACAGTATCTTCCCCCGGAAATTCCGGCGTGGAGATCCACAAATCGTCGTACAGCGGCTTCAATGGCGATCTCCCTGAGAACGGCTTAATGCTCGGGTAAAACGGGATGGCCAGTGGCCTGTAGTTCAGCCTGATGGTTCGCCACGCGCAGCTGCGCGCGCGCGCCGATCGGCAGCGTCACGGTATCCGCATCGTGACCAAAGGCCAGATCGCTGATCACCGGCAGGCCGGTCACGTCGCGCAGGTACTGCCAGACGCCAGCGTAATCAAAACCGTTGTCATAGTCACTCATCGCGGTGCTGGTAAAGCTGCCGGTAATAATGGCGCGTTGCCGCGCCAGAATGCCGCTCTGCTGCAGCTGGATCAGCATGCGCTCGACGCGGAACGGGTGCTCATTCACATCCTCGATCACCAGAATGCCGTCGTCGAACTGCGGCAGCCAGGGGGTGCCGATCAGCGAGCAGATCATCGCCAGATTGCCGCCCCACAGCGTGCCCTGCCATTCACCGCTGTCCGGCGTCTCGCTGCGCCAGCCAACATTGACTGTAGGCGAAGTCAGCGCCTGCCAGAAGTGAGCCAGCGTAAATTCAGATAAAGCCTCCGCGCCGAAGTTACCGGCCAGCATCGGCGCGCTGAAGCTGATAAGGCCGGTCTGCGCCAGCAGCGCCAGCTGCAGAGCGGTAAAATCGCTGTGGCCGCACAGGGCCAGCGGCTGATTAAACAGACGGCGCTGTAGCGCGACGTAATCGATATGCGCCAGCAGGCGGCTGGCGCCGTAGCCACCGCGTACCGCCAGCACGATGTCGGGCAATGTCTCAAGCTGCGCCAGCTGGTTAAATTCGGCGAGACGCTCAGCGTCGGTACCGGCGAAGCGCTGAAAGCGGCGGCCGATGGTCTCAAGGTTATTGACCTGATGGCCCGCCGCGCGCAGCCGTTCGACGCCGCGCCAGGCGGCAGGCTGGTTATGACAATATCCGGAGGGCGAAACGAGATGAAAAGAACGCGAAATCATAAGACTATTCCTGCGGTTAGCGGGCATTTATCTGGCCGATGATGACGAAAAGCGCGACGGAAGTCACTGCGCGACACGGTTTTTTATGCAATTAGGATAAACGGTAATTTTGCTGCGGCGCGCGCCAGGTATGATAGCCTCCGACCCTATTGCATCAGGATGAAAAATTGGTGAAATTTCGATATCTTGCCCTTTCTGCGTTGCTGCTGACCGGCTGCGCCAGCGAACCGTCAAAACATGTCGTCAGGCAGCCAAACACGCCGTTAACCCAGGCGCCGCCCTCGAATATCAATGCCGCCTGGTCGATGTTCACCGAAGATGCCGCCAGTCATTATGGCGTTGATGAGAAGCTGATCAGCGCCATTATTACTGTCGAATCGGGTGGCAATCCCGGCGTCGTCAGCCGCTCCAACGCGGTGGGCCTGATGCAGATCAAAGCCTCGACGGCGGGCAGGGAGGTCTATCGCGTGCAGGGACGTCGCGGCCAGCCCTCTAATGCTGAACTGCGCGATCCGGCGAAAAATATCGATATCGGCACCGCCTATATCCGCATCCTGCAGCAGTCGGCGCTCTCCGGCATCCGCAATCCGCTGACGCTGCGCTACGCCACTATCGTCTCGTACGCCAACGGCGCAGGCGCGCTGCTGCGCACCTTCTCCCGCGACCGCGACCGGGCTATCGCCATGATTAACGCCATGTCGCCGGACGAGTTCTACCAGCACGTCCAGAACAAGCATCCCGCTGCGCAGGCGCCGCGTTACCTGTGGAAAGTCACCACGGCGTACCGCACTATTTAAGGCTTTACTCCACCAGCAGCCGCGCGGTGGGGTAATCCACAATCAAGACGTTAACGTAGCCGCCGCGCAGCGCGCCGCGAATAGCGTGCGCTTTTTCCTTGCTGCCCGCCAGCGCGACCACCTGCGGACATTTGCGCACCTGCGCCAGCTCCATGCCTATCACCGGATCCTCCTCCGCGCTCAGCACCGGTTCGCCCTGCGCGTCGAAGTAGTGCAGGCAGATATCGCCCACCGCGCCGCGCTGCGCCAGGGTGCGCAGCATCTCCTCATCATAATAGTTGCCGGAGTTGCGTAGCAGCGCCGACGGCTCCAGATCGCCGATGCCGACAATAGCCAGATCCACCTGATCGAACTTCTCCAGCACCTCCGCGACGTCAGGATTCGCCGCCAGCCGCTGACGATCCTGCACCGAGTGCTCGATCGACTGCGAAGGCAGCAGCCAGGAGGGGCAGTTAAGCAGCGCCGCCAGGTTCTGCGTCAGAATGGTCGCCTGCACGTTGCCGTTAGCGCCGACGCCGCCCAGCAGCTGGATCACCCCTTTGCAGGCGGCGTTAAAAGGGTGCAGCGCATCCACCATGGCGCGAATGGTGCCGCTCCAGGAGGAGATGCCAATCAGCTCGTCGGCGCGCAGCCGCGTCTCCAGATAGTGCGCCGCCGCCGAACCGATCGCCTGCTTGATCTGCTGCTGCGAGGCGTTTTCCGGCACGTCCACCACAATCGCCTGCGGCAGCCCGTAGGTCTGCTCGATCGCCTTCTCCAGCGCCGGAAAGATATTTGCGGGCGGCACGACGCTGATTTTCACCACGCCTTCCTTCACGCTGCGGTTGAGAATGCGCGAGACAAAAGACTGCGACAATTTCAGCATCTGCGCGATATCTGACTGCTTCATCCCTTCGCTGTAGTAAAGCGTGGCAATCTTCACCATCAGCCGTTGCTCATCCTGTTTCGCCATTCATCCTTCCTCTCTGTTTCGGCCTGGTATTGTTAACCAGGATGCGAGAAATCACAACGCAGGACATTTTGTGATCTTTTTCGCTTTTTAAACATTCAGGGTTGCGCGCCCGGCAGAGGCGGGTGCATAGTCATATTGCATATAAAATCGCAATTGAATATTTATTCAAGCGGAGAATAAACGATGAACGTACCTCTCGTCAAAATTACCCTACTGGCTTCACTGATGGCGCTTTCGACCGCCGCGCTCGCCGCTGATAAAGGCCTGCTGGCGATCATTACCCCTTCTCACGACAACCCCTTCTTTAAAGCAGAGGCGGACGGCGCGCAGGAAAAAGCGAAAGCGCTCGGCTTCACCACCCTGGTGGCGTCGCACGACGATGACGTTAACAAGCAGAACCAGCTGATCGAAACCGCCATCGCGCGCAAGGCGAAGGCGATTATCCTTGATAACGCCGGGGCGGACGCCACCGTCGGCCCGGTGCAGAAAGCCAAAGATGCAGGCATTCCTACCTTCCTTATCGACCGCGAAATCAACAAAACCGGCATCGCCGTGGCGCAGATCGTCTCTAACAACTATCAGGGCGCGCAGCTCGGCGCAGAGAAGTTCGCCAAACTGCTGAACGGCAAAGGCAGCTACGTCGAGCTGCTGGGCAAGGAGTCCGACACCAACGCCGGCGTACGTTCGCAGGGCTATCACGACGTGCTGGATGACTACAGCGACATGAAGATGGTGGCGCAGCAGAGCGCTAACTGGAGCCAGACTGAGGCGTTCAGCCGCATGGAAACCATTCTGCAGAAGAACCCGAACATCGTCGGCGTGATCTCCGGCAACGACACCATGGCGCTGGGCGCAGAGGCAGCGCTGAAAGCGGCGGGTAAAACCAACGTTATTGTGGTGGGCTTCGACGGCAGCGACTACACCCGCGACTCCATTATCAACAAAGGCAACATCAAGGCTACGGTGCTGCAGCCGGGCTGGGCGCAGGCGCAGATGGCGGTAGAGCAGGCGGACTACTACCTGAAAAACGGCAAAGCGCAGAAAGAAGAGAAGCAGCTGATGGACTGCGTGCTGATTGACGACAGCAACGCGTCGAAGCTGAAAAACTTTAACCTGGCGAAGTAACCGGAGGCGGCATGAAACGGACGAGAGCGACGCTGGCCGTCATCCTGGCGATAGCAGTAAGCGGCTGTACCGTGGTGGATCTCGACGCCAGCGGCAATCCGATCATGCCGAAAGATCCGCATGCGAAACCGGGCTACAGCAATCAGACGCCGCAGCAGATCGCGGAGGCGAGCTGGCAGAGTCGGGTGCTCGACACCGCCCGGCAGCACGCCATGAGCTGGGCGGATATGGAAACCAAAAGCGGAACGGTGAAGGCGGGCGGCAGTGAAAGCGTGTTTGTGCGCGCCAGCGGTACGGTCACGGCGGTAGACGACAGCAACAGCCGCGAGCGCACCCTGACCCTGACGCTGAACGGCAAGCCGGTAACAGTGAGCCTCGGGCCGGTTATCCGCAGCAACGCGCTGCGCGATGCCGCGGGTTTCCGCTTCGAGGAGTTCACCAATCAGGTGCAGTACGCGCAGCTGACCCGGGCGCTTAACCGCCACGCGGTGCAGCAGCTGCCGAAGGTGGACGCCAGCTGGGTAGGCAAACCGGCGCAGGCGCTGCTGGCTGTAGAGATGGGCCACGGCGTGGTCAACGACGTGATGGCGGTAGAGCTGAAGCAGGGGGCGACGCCATGAGCGACGATATCATCCTGCAGGCAAACCATATCACCATGCTGTTTCCCGGTACGCTGGCGCTGGATCGCGTTGACTATCGCGTCTGGCGCGGCAAGGTCAACGTGATTATCGGCGAAAACGGCGCGGGCAAATCGACCCTGATGAAAATTCTGGCGGGGGTGCAGCAGCCTACCAGCGGCGAACTCTTTCTCAACGGCGAAAAGGTGGTGCTGAGCAGCACGCGCGCCGCCGCGAAGCTCGGCATTGGCATGGTGCACCAGGAGCTGAACTTGTTTGAGAACCTGTCGGTGGCGGAGAACATTTTTCTTGGCCGCGAGCTGCAAAGGGGCATCCGCCCCATTAACGAAGCGGAGCAGGAGCGCCGGGCCGCCGCGCTGATGGCGCGCCTTGATCAGCCGATTTCGCCCAGAGAGCACGTCGGCAATCTCAAGGTCGGGCAGCAGCAGCTGGTGGAGATCGCGAAGGCGCTGGCGGAAGACGCCGACATCCTGATCCTCGACGAGCCTACTTCGGCGCTCAGCAAAACCGAAGTGGAGATCCTGTTCCGCGTCATCCGCGAGCTGACGCGTCAGGGCGTCTCCATCATCTATATCTCCCATCGCCTTGAAGAGCTGATGGCGATCGGCGACGTCATCACCATCCTGCGCGACGGCCGCTTTCAGGCGGAAGCGCAGGTCAGCGATATCGACGTGCCCTGGATCGTGCGCGAAATGCTCGGCAGCGAGCCGATGAGCAACTTTCTGCCGGACCAGCGCACCTTTGGCGCAGCGGTGCTGGAGGCGGAGCACATTACCTGCGTCAGCCCCAACGGCAACACGCTGGTGGATGACGTCACCTTTAACGTGCGCGCCGGGGAGATCGTCGGCATCTACGGGCTGATGGGCGCGGGGCGCACCGAGCTGTTCGAGTGTTTGCTCGGCAGCGAACGCAACTATCTCGGCAAAATCTGGCTCGACAGCAAGCCGGTGCCGACGCGCCTGCCGCCCGCCGAGCGCATCCGTATGGGCATGAGCCTGGTGCCGGAAGATCGCAAGCGCGCCGGCATTTTTCCGGTGTCGTCGGTGGCGAGCAATCTCACCATCGCCAGCCTGTGGCGTCGGCTGTCGCATCGCTTCGCCATCGCCCAACAGGAGGAGCAGGCCGCAGTGACCAGCACCGTCGGCAACCTGGCGATCAAAATCTCCTCGCCGGAGGTG
Organism: Pantoea sp. UBA5923; assembly: GCF_002431095.1. Taxonomy (NCBI): domain Bacteria; kingdom Pseudomonadati; phylum Pseudomonadota; class Gammaproteobacteria; order Enterobacterales; family Erwiniaceae; genus Pantoea; species Pantoea sp. UBA5923. Next base: position 48,814 of record NZ_DJDN01000050.1, read on the forward strand.
GCCATCAGCGCCCTAAGCGGCGGCAATCAGCAGAAGGTGGTTATCGGACGCTCGCTGCTGACTAATCCGCGTCTGCTGCTGCTGGACGAGCCGAGCCGCGGCATCGACGTCGGCGCCAAGGCGGAGGTGTTTCGCATGATGGTGCGGCTGTCGGAGCAGGGCATCGCGGTGCTGTTCTCCACATCTGATTTGAAAGAGATCATGGCGGTGGCCGATCGCATCCTGGTGATGTCGGGCGGCAAACTTACGGCTGATATTCCGCGCGGCGACGCGGAAGAGTCAGCGCTGGTAAAAGCAAGCGCACAGGGGTTCTGAGCATGAAAGGCAATAACGCTATGACGATGGCAGGACAACCGGCGAAAGCGTTTAACTCGCGCGAGAGCATTATTCTGCTGCTGCTGAAGCTGCGCACCTTTATCGCGCTGTTTTTAATTGTCGGCTTCTTCGCAATTACCGTACCGGACTTTCTCGCGCTCGGCAGCCTGGTGATTATGGTGAAGCATATCGCGATCAACGCCTTTCTGGCGCTGGGCATCACCTTTGTCATTATTACCGCCGGCATCGATCTCTCTATCGGCGCGACGCTCGGGCTGTGCGGCATGATCGCTGGCTGGCTGATCACCAAAGGGATTGTCCTGCCGATGTTCGGCATCGCCATCTTCCCCAGCGTCTGGGTGATAGTGCCGCTGGTGCTGCTGGTGGGCGGCCTGATCGGCGCGGCGAATGGCTGGATTATCACCCGCTATAACGTCGCGCCCTTTATCTGCACGCTGGGCACCATGTATATCCTGCGCGGCGCGGCGATGCTGACCTCGGGCGGCGAAACCTTTCCCGGCTTACAGGGCAACCCGCTGCTCGGCAATACCGGCTTCGACCGCATCGGCGCCGGATCGCTGCTCGGTCTGCCCTACGCCATCTGGATGATGATCGTGCTGGCGCTGGTAATCGCCTATATCGCCCGTCGTCTGCCGTTCGGCCGCCAGGTTTATGCTATCGGCGATAACGAACGCGCCGCGGAGCTTTCCGGCGTCAAAGTGAAGCAGGTGAAAATCTGGGTCTATACACTCTCCGGCTTCTGCGCGGCGATAGCGGGCATCGTGGTGTCGTCGCAGCTGGTCGCCAGCCACCCCGCTAACGGCACCTCGTTTGAGATGAACGCCATTGCGGCGGTGGTGCTGGGCGGCACCTCGCTGGCGGGTGGACGCGGCACCATTCTCGGCACGCTGGTCGGCGCGTTTGTGATCGGCTTTCTCGCCGACGGCCTGATCATGATGGGCGTCAGCGAATTCTGGCAGATGGTGATCAAAGGCATCGTCATCATCATCGCCGTCATCATCGACCAGATGCAAAACCGCATGCAGCAGAAAGCGGCGGTGGTGGCGCAGAAGGCGCTGATCGAGGAGGGCGGCGAAGCGAAAAGTTAATCGGTGGCGGTGCAGGCGAGTTACTTTGCTGCACCCCCTTTTTTTACCCGTTATGAATATATATTCGTATATGATTTTTAATTCAGAGGTGACGTATGAATCCTTTCAAGCTCCCGGTCGACGAACTGCAGCGTAAAGCGCGTGCCGTACGCCGCCGTATTATCCAGCTTAACGCGGGCAGCCCGGCGGGCGGCCATACCGGCGCGGATCTGTCGCAGGCTGATATTCTGACCGCGCTCTACTTCCGCATTCTTAACTGCGCGCCGGATCGCGTCGAGGATCCGCAGCGCGATATCTATATCCAGTCAAAAGGTCATGCCGTCGGCGGTTACTACTGCGTGCTGGCAGAGGCGGGTTATTTTCCCGTCGACTGGCTGCCGACCTATCAGCACTCGGATTCGCACCTGCCGGGCCATCCGGTGCGGCAGAAAACGCCGGGCGTGGAGCTGAATACCGGTGCGCTCGGCCACGGGCTGCCGGTCGCGGTGGGTCTGGCGCTGGCGGCGAAAAAAGATGGCAGCAAACGGCGCATCTTCGTGGTAACCGGCGACGGCGAGCTGGCGGAGGGCAGCAACTGGGAAGCAGCGCTGGTAGCGGCTCATTACGGCCTCGACAACCTGATCATCATCAACGACAAGAACAAGCTGCAGCTGGCGGGCGCCACGCGCGACATTATGAATACCGATCCGCTGCCGGAAAAATGGCGTGCTTTTGGGCTGGAGGTGACGGAGTGCAACGGCAACGACATGGCGGAAGTGGTCAACACCATTGAAAGTCTGCCGCAGAACGGCAAGCCGCAGGTCATCGTGGCGCATACCGAAAAAGGCTATGGCGTCTCCTTTATTCAGAGCAAGGCGGAGTGGCACCACCGCGTGCCGAAAGGCGAAGAGATCGAACTGGCACTGGAGGAACTGAAAGATGAGTAATGCACAACATTTAGCCAGCGTTATGGTAACCGCCTTTATCGACGCGGTGAATCGCGGTGTGGATCTGGTGCCGGTGGTGGCAGACTCTACCTCCACCGCAAAAATTTCGCCTTTTATCAAAGCCTTTCCCGATCGGCTGGTTAACGTCGGCATCGCTGAACAGACGCTGGTGGGCACCGCTGCCGGTCTGGCGCTGGGCGGCAAGATCGCCGTAACCTGCAATGCCGCGCCGTTCCTGGTATCGCGCGCCAACGAGCAGGTTAAGGTGGACGTCTGCTACAACAACACCAACGTCAAGCTGTTCGGTCTGAACGCCGGTGCCAGCTACGGCCCGCTCGCCAGCACGCACCACAGCATCGACGATATCGCGGTGATGCGCGGCTTCGGCAATATCGAAATCTATGCGCCCTCCTGTCCGCTGGAGTGCCGCCAGATAATTGACTACGCCATCGAACATGTCGGGCCGGTCTATATCCGTCTCGACGGCAAAGATCTGCCGCAGCTGCATGATGAAAACTACCGCTTCGAACCGGGCAGGATCGATCAGCTGTGCGAAGGCAAGGATATCGCGCTGGTGGCGATGGGCTCGACGGTGCATGAGATTGTTCGCGCGGCGGAACTGCTGGCTGAAAAAGGGATCTCGGCGGGTGTGATCAGCGTTCCATCCATCAGACCTTGTGATACCCAACAGCTGCGCAACCTGCTAAATCACTATCCAGCCGCGATCAGCGTGGAAGAACACAACGTCAACGGCGGCGTCGGCAGCCTGGTGGCTGAGGTGCTGGCGGAAGGCGGCTGCGCCATTCCGCTGCTGCGCCTGGGCATTCCTGACGGCCAGTACGCTATTGCGGGCGATCGCGCCTCAACGCGGGCGCATCACGGCATCGATGCCGCGAGCGTCGTCAACAGTGCAGTGCGCATTTGCGCGGGAGCCTGACCATGGATGACGCCCTTATTCTGGCGATTGACGAAGGCACCACCAATGCCAAAGCGATCGCCGTTAATCGCCTGGGCCGCGTGGTCGCGCGCGGCAGCCAGCCGCTGACGCTGGCGCATCCGCAGCCGGGGCTGGCGGAGCAGGACGCGCTGGCTATCTGGCAGGCGGTACAGCAGGCGGTGACCGACTGTCTGGCGCAGTGCGGCGGCGCGCCCGTCGCGGCGGTAGCGATCAGCAATCAGCGCGAGTCGGTGCTTATTTGGCAGCGGCGCGACGGCAAACCACTGACGCCGCTGGTGAGCTGGCAGGATCGCCGCTCGGAGGCGTTCTGCCGCGATCTGCGCGCCGCGGGCAACGCCACGCGCATCACCGGACTGACTGGTCTGGCGGTGGATCCGATGTTTCCGGCGGCCAAGCTCACCGGCATGCTGGCGGCAATCCCGGACGGCGCGGCGCGCGCGGCGGCGGGCGAGCTTTGCATCGGTACGGTTGACAGCTGGCTTAGCTGGCAGCTGAGCGCGGGAGAAATCTTCGTCACCGATCACGCCAACGCCGCGCGCACCCAGCTCTACAGCCTGCACAGCAATGACTGGGACGATGAACTGCTGCGGCTGTTCCAGCTGCCGCGCGCCGCGCTCCCGACCATTGTACCGTCGGCCAGCGAGCAGGGCGCGGTAGCGATTAGCGTGATACCCGGTCTGGTGCCGGGCACGCCGATCCTGTCGCGCATCGGCGACTCCCATGCGGCGCTGCAGGCGCAGCGCCGCGGCGACGAGGAGGTCGTAAAAGCAACCTATGGCACCGGCTCCTCTCTGATGATGTCGATGGCGTCGCCGCTGCTGACCGACAACGGCCTCAGCACGACCGTGGCCTGGCACGACGGCGCGCTGCGCTTCGCCTTCGAAGGTAATATCACCCATACCGGCTCCGGCGCGGCCTGGCTGGGCAAAATGCTCGGCATACAGGACCCGCGCGAGCTGACCGCGCTGGCGCAAACCACCGCTCACAATCAGGGCATCTATTTTGTACCGGCGCTCTCCGGGCTGGGCGCGCCCTGGTGGGATCTTCGTGCGCGCGGCATGGTATGCGGCCTGACCGACGCCGCTACCCCCGCGGTGCTGGCGCGCGTGGCGCTGGAGTCGATCGCCTTTCAGATCGCCGACGTTTTTTTCGCTATGGAGCAGGCGAGCGGCCAGCGGCTGTCGGCGCTCTGCGTCGACGGCAGCGCGACCGCCAACGACTGGCTGATGCAGCTACAGGCGGACGTGCTGCAACGCCCGCTGCTGCGCGCGCCGACGGCGGAGGTCTCGGCGCTTGGCGCGGCGCTGCTGGCGGGCAAGGTGCTGGGATGGTGGCAGCAGGGCAGTGAAATGCAGGCGCTGCAGGGTGGCACGCGCGTAGAGCCGCGTACCGAACGGGCGCAGGCGATGCGGGAGAATTACCAGGGCTGGGTTGAGGCGGTGGCGCGCTGCCGGTTTCAGCCAGCGTGAATGTTAGCCAGGGAGGCAGGGCGTGTAAAAGAGGAGGCGCCGCTGCAGAGGCAGCTGCCGGGTCACGGACGTTTCGGCCGATCGCAAAGACCGCATAACGCATCCCTGCGCCTCGGCGCGGGCCGTCCCTGGCCCACGACGCTTTGCTCTTCGGCTGAAACGTCCTTTCCCTTTTGGTATCCGCGCGGTGTTGGGCTATCAGGCCCGACGCGCTTCCTGCTCGTCGTTCTCCGCGCGTAGCATCTCCACTGGCGGTATCCGGCCGCCGCTGAACTCTACCTGACGGATCGGGAAGGCGAAGCGGATATCGCGCTGCTCCAGCGCCGCCATCAGCTGCAGGTTAATCTCCTGCTGAATATCCATATATTTGTTGTAGTCGGCGTCGAGCACGAAATAGACCACTTCGAAGGTCAGCTTTGAATCCTCAAAAGCGAAAAAGTGGGCGCGGTCGAAGCGGGTCAGCTCAATGCCCTGAATAATCGACTTCACCAGCTCGCTGACTTCTCGCACCTGCGCGGAAGGCGTGCCGTAGCTCAGCCCGAAACGAAACAGGATGCGTCGCTGCTGCATGCGCTTGTAGTTATGGATCGTCTGCTGCAACAGAATGGTATTCGAACAGACGATCTGCTCGCCGCTCAGGCTGCGCAGGCGGGTGGTCTTCAGGCCGATATGCTCGATAGAGCCAGCGATATCGCCGAACACGATAAAATCACCGTGTTCGAAAGGCTTGTCAAAGCCAATCGCCAGCGAGGCGAAAACGTCGCTCAGCACCGTCTGGATCGCCAGCGCGATGGCGATACCGCCCACGCCGAGACTCGCCACCAGTGCGGTAATATTGATGCCCATATTCGACAGAATAGCGAGCAGCATCATCACCCAGACCACTACGCGCAGCAGAATGCCGAGGATTACCGTGGTCACCGGATTACGAACGTGCAGCGGATCGCGCAGCAAATTATGCAGCCACAGCCGGATGCCGCAGTCGATCCACATAGCAAGCTGAACGGCAAACGCCAGGAACCAGCCGTGGGAAATAAACCCGTTCCAGCTGGGGGGCACGTCGATAAAGCGCAGGGCGATCAGCAGCGAAAATATCAGCAGCAGCAGCTGGCTGGTGCTGCGCAGGATCTCCACCAGAATCGAGGTGAGGCGCACGTGGCGCTGTTCGCTGTAGCGCGCGATGCGACTGGAGATAAAACGGATGGCGCTGCGCAACAGCCAGTAGATCACCAGCGTTCCTGCCACCACGATAGCGCTGTTGATCCAGAAAGTTTCGTTAAGAAAAAGACGCTGAAAAAAGCCGGATGAGAGCCATTTTTCCATGGGGATGTTTCTCCTTGCCCGAAGGCGATTTAAAAAAGAGAGCAAGGAGAAGCATAGCCTGGATGCGCCTGGAGGCAGCGCAAATCACTGAATAATTACTGGAATCGATTCGCTTTATCGCGCGCCAGGCGCTCAAGGGCGAAGATGACCTGCTGCAGCTGACGCTCCTGCAACGGCTCTATTGCGGTAAAGCGGAAGCTGAGGCGCGGCGTGACGCGCGTTTCGTTTTTGCTGCTTACCACGCTGCGCTCGCCGATATGCAGCAGCTGCGCGCCCACTTCAAACTGACCATATTCGCCTAGCTCAACGCGCAGGTTTTTGAACTTGTCGCCGCTGTTCAGCCCGTCCGGCAGCGCCTCGTCCACCAGCACGCCGATGCCGCCCAGCGAGAGATCCTGCAGGCGAAAGCGCACCTTTTTGCCATTGGGCCACTCGCTGTGGCAATAAAAGGTCGGCTCCAGCGGGGCGGAGATACGGAAAAACTCCCGGCGCTGAATTTGCCACAGCAGCTCAGGCAGCGGCGCGCTAAAGGCGGGAAGACCCTCAAAAAGCGTTTTCTCCAGCCCGGTCAGGCTGAACTCCACCCTGGCACCATGGGTTTCAGCGGTGATGCTGACGTCGTGGCTGGAAAGGATGTATTCGTTGTCGAGATTATTGCTGCCAAGATCGAAGATAATGCGTTCTTTGTCGGCGTCCAGCATACGGCTGATAAACTGGCCGCGTGAAAAAGTGACCATCAAGGGCGTCTGAAAACGTAGCAGATCCTTCATCACGCCTAAAACTGCCAGCGTGCCACGTTTGAGATACTGTTCTTTATCGGCTTCTTTCACTTCCTGGCTCCAAAAGAGAGGGTAAATTTGCGGTTCGTTAATCCTTTATTCTCTGACCGTTATCGGCGTCCCCTGAGGAAGCTTTAGGTTTTTAAGTCAACTTTTTGCATCGCTTTTTTCTGCAGCTGAAAATTTCCTGTCTATACTTAGCTTTGTAATTCTCCTGATTAATCAGGCGGTCACAACCTAAACAAAAAGGAAGGAGTAGTCGATGGGTATCATTTCATGGATCATCTTTGGTTTAATCGCCGGTATTCTCGCTAAATGGATCATGCCGGGTCGCGATGGCGGTGGTTTTATCGTAACGGTGATCCTGGGGATCATTGGTGCGGTAGTCGGCGGCTGGATCAGTACCCTGTTCGGCTTCGGCAGAGTAGACGGCTTTAACTTCGGCAGCTTTGTGGTTGCGGTAATCGGCGCCATTGTCGTGCTGTTTATCTACCGTAAAGTCCGTAGCTGACACGCGTAGCCTAAGAACTGCAACGGGACGACATAGTCGTCCCGTTTTCTTTTCCTGCCAGAAAACCGTTCCCGCCAGTCCCCGCAGCAAGCGCTTTCCTCCCCAGCAGTCTCCCGCGTCAAAATATGACGATCGGTCAGATTAGCCGCCTTAATTTGAGAGGTTGGTAAATGAGAGCAGGGTGCAAAGGGAAAGGGAAGAGCGCCGGAGCGCCCTTCGCCTGCGCGGGTTATTTCGCCGCCGTGGCGGCCTGAGGGATATCCTTCACGCTGTTACAGGTTTTATCTTTCGGGCAGTACTTGTCGAGCAGCATCAGCGTCACGCCGTTAGTCCAGCCGAAGCCGTCCTGCAGCGGATATTCACCACCGCCACCACCGCCGAGGTTCGGCCCGTCAACCACATACTTCTCGACCAGCTTATGCTCTTTGTCATAGGTGGTCTGCACGTTCTGCAGGAAGCGCAAACCGACCTGCTGTGCCAGCTGCGGCTTGTTGTAGTGCTCCAGGCCTTCCACCGCGACCCACTGCAGCGGCGCCCAGCCGTTAGGTGCATCCCACTGCTGGCCGTTGTTTACCGTGGTGGTGAGCAGGCCGCCCGCTTTCAGCAGCTGCTTCTCTACCGCCGAGGCGGTGCGATCGGCCTGCTTGTCACCGGCCAGCTGCATATAGAGCGGGAAGAGCGTCGCAGCGGTTAGCTGCGGGCTGACCTGACGCGTCTTGATATTGTAGTCGGCGTACCAGCCCTGTTTGTCATCCCACAGATAGCGATTCACTGCCGCCTGACGCTTTTCCGCCAGGTCCGCGTAGTGTTTCGCTTTATCCTGCTGCTTGTCGAGCCGGTACCCTTTGGCGAGCGTCTGCTCCAGATGGAACATCAGGCTGTTAAGGTCGACCGGCGCCAGCTGAGTGGTGCGAATCGAGGCGATATTATGCGCGTCGCTGAACCAGCGCGAGCTGAAGTCCCAGCCGGAGGCCGCACCGGCGCGCAGATCGCGGTAAAGCTCGCCTTTATCGCGCTGCGGCGCTTTCTTCGCGGTATTGACGTCATCCAGCCAGGATTCGGTACGCGGCGCGTCGCGCGAATCCCAGTAGCGGTTGAGCAGGGTGCCGTCCGCCAGTTTGATTACGCGCTTGCTCGCCTGACCGGCGGCGACGCTGTCGCTGTCCGCCATCCAGTAGTCATACTCTTTCTGTAGCTGCGGCAGATATTTGCTGTAGGCCGCGTCGCCCTCGTGCGTCGCCAGCAGGTCAACCATCAGGCTGAAGAAAGGCGGCTGGGAGCGGCTGAGATAGTAGCTGCGGTTACCGTTGGGAATATGGCCGTAGGTATCCAGCTCCCACGCGAAGTTATCTATCATATCCTGCACGCGATCCCAGTGGCCGCTCTCCGCCAGACCGAGCATGGTGAAATAGCTGTCCCAGTAATAAACCTCGCGGAAGCGACCGCCTGGCACGACGTAAGGCTTCGGCAGCGGCAGCAGCGAATCATAACGCCCGGCGCTTTTAGCGGTACGCGTCAGCACCGGCCAGAGGCCGTCAATATGCGCGCGCAGGCTCTGTCCGGCGGGCGGCACATACTTTTCGCCGGCGGCGGGCAGGGTAAAGTTGCTGGCGACGAAACGCTTAAGGTCGAAATTGCGCTGATTCTTCTGCATCTGCCAGTCCGCCAGAATTGACGCAGGGTCGAACTTTGGCACCGCGTCGGCGAATGTTTTCTGGTCGGGGTAGAACTGAGCCTGCTGCACCGCGTTAAACAACGGGCCAAGCCGCACGTCCGGTGGCTGCGGCTGGCTGCTGAGCATACGTGAATTATCGTCTGCGTGCGCTGCCAGCGCAGGCAAACCCAGCAGCAGAGTCAGCACCACTGGCGCGACTCCCTTACGCCCGGCAGGCGCGGTTACGACAGTTTTTTTCATCGGTTTTTCTCCTTGTCCGAAAGGCGGCCGCGCGTAACGCATTGACCACTCAACTAACTTTAGTCGTAATCTCACAACCTGGCGCGGCAACGCTGTGGAAATGTGAAGCAGCCCAGGTGAGCGTCAGGCGGGCAGAAGGCGGTTTTTGCTTGCCCTGACGCCGCTTTTACCGGAGGCTGAGGGCAAAAAAAGAGGGGCAATATGGATATTATCTGGTATCACCCGTCTCAGGACGGTGAAGTCTGGCTGGAAGGCATGCAGCGGCGTCTGCCGCAGGCGCGCGTGCGCCGCTGGCAGCCGGGCGACGACGCGCCTGCCGACTATGCGATTGTGCGTCAGCCGCCGCGCGAGCTGCTGGCGGCGCGGCAGGGGCTGCGCGGCGTGTTCGCAATGGGCGCAGGCGTGGATGATATTCTCGCTCAGCTGGCGCGCTACCCTGACATGCTGCCGCAGTCGGTGCCGCTGGTTCGGCTCGAGGATAGCGGCATGGCGCGACAGATGCAGGAGTATGCGGTGTGCTGCGTGCTCGGCTGGTTCCGTCGCTTCGACGACTACCGCCGACAGCAGCAGCAGGCGCAGTGGCAACCTCTGCCGCCGGTGGCGCGCGAGGCGTTCAGCGTCGGCGTGCTTGGCGCGGGCGTGCTGGGATTAAGCGTTATCGAAGCGCTTAAGCCCTGGGGCTTCCCGCTGCGCGTCTGGAGCCGTTCGCCAAAGCAGATCGCAGGGGTAGAGAGCTTTGCCGGACGCGAGACGCTCAATGACTTTCTGCGCGGCGCGCAGGTGATTATCAATTTGCTGCCCACCACGGCGGAAACCCTCAACCTGTTCAACGCCGATACGCTGAGCCAGCTGCCGCAGCACGCCTGTTTCCTGAATATGGCGCGCGGCGCGCAGGTGGTGGAGAGAGATCTGCTGGCGGCGCTGGAGAGCGGGCAGCTGCGCGCCGCCGCGCTGGATGTATTCCAGCAGGAGCCGCTGCCGCAGGATAACCCGCTGTGGCGTCATCCGCGCGTCACCGTTACCCCGCATATTGCGGCATTAACGCTGACGGATGAAGCGATGGACGCCATTACGCGCGCCATCGGCGCCATTGAGGCGGGCGACCAGCCGTCGGGCTGCGTCGATCGCCAGCGCGGCTACTGATTGTTCCGGTTAACTTATTTCCCGCCCGGTCGGGCGGCGTGAAGGAGAAGATGATGTACCCTGTTGATTTACACATGCACACCGTCGCCAGCACCCATGCTTACAGTACGCTGCATGACTACGTCGCGCAGGCGAAAAACAACGGCATCCGGCTGTTCGCCATTACCGATCACGGCCCCGATATGGCCGACGCGCCGCACTACTGGCACTTCGTCAATATGAAAATCTGGCCGCGCGTCATTGACGGCGTCGGCATTCTGCGCGGTATCGAGGCGAATATTAAAAACCAGCAGGGCGAGATTGACTGCTCCGGCCCGATGCTCGGTTCGCTGGATCTGATTATCGCCGGATTTCACGAGCCGGTTTACGCGCCGCGCGACAAGAGCCATCACACCGATGCGATGATCGCCACCATGGCGAACGGCGTGGCGCATATTATCAGCCACCCGGGCAACCCGAAATTTCCGGTGGATATCCGCGCTATCGCCGAGGCAGCGGCGCACTACAACGTGGCGCTGGAGATCAATAACTCCTCGTTTACCACCTCGCGCCCCGGCAGCGAGCCAAACTGCCGCGCCATCGCCGAAGCGGTGCGCGACGCGGGCGGCAAGCTCGCCTTTGGTTCCGATTCCCATACCGCTTTTACGCTGGGGAATTTTGAGCACTGTCTGCGCATCACGCGCGAAGTGGATTTTCCTGAAGATCGCGTGTTAAATGTCACGCCGCGCCGCCTGCTCGATTTCCTTGAGCAGCGCACCGGCAAGCAGATTGCCGAACTGGCGGATTTCTAACCCCTTTACCTCTGGAATAGTGCATGAACGAGTTTTCCATTCTCTGCCGCGTAATCGGCTCTCTGTTTAACCGTCAGCCGCAGGATCCGCTGCTGGTTCCGCTGTTTACGCTGCTGCGCGAGGGCAAACTTGGCGCACAATGGCCGCTGGAGCAGGATGAGCTGCTGCAGCGTCTGCAGCAAAACAGCGATCCCCAGGCGCTGGCGGCGGATTACAATGCGCTGTTTGTCGGCCCCGACTGTAGCGTCCCGCCTTACGCCTCTCAGTGGCCGGAGGGCAAGCCAGAGCCAGAAGTGCGCGCTTTTCTCGCCTCGCGCGGTATGCCGCTCAGCGACGCGCCAGCTGACCATTTCGGCGTGCTGATGCTGGCGGCCTCCTGGCTGGAAGATCAGTCCGCTGAAGATGAGAGCGAGGCGCAGTTTGCCCTGTTCGATAGCTATCTGCTGCCCTGGTGCGGCGCGTTTCTCGGCAAGGTCGAGGCGCACGCCACCACGCCTTTCTACCGCACGCTGGCGGCGCTGAGCCGCGAGGCTATTCAGGCGATGTGGGATGAGCTTAATGAAGCCGCCGGAGACGACGGCGAAGAACAGGAATAACTCAGCCCGGTTTTACCAGCGCGCCGGATGCCTGCCCGGCGCACAGCCCGGCGTCGCGCAGAGCTGCGGCGTGCCGGGCAGTCGTGCGGCGGCGCGCAGGCGGTCACCCACTCCCCATGGCGTAAGCTCCACCATCGGCAGCGTATCGTGCTGATGCGCAAGGATGCCCGCTGAGGGACTCTCTTCCCGGCTGGGATGCTGCTGTAACAGCAGGGCGGTGCGCGCCAGCGACAGTCGCGCCTGAACGCCATAGCCGCTTGCGCGCCGCTGGCGCAAACCCTCCAGCGCCGCGGCGGCCATCAGGTAGCCCGTCGCGTGATCCAGCGCCTGAACCGGCAGCGGCGTTGGCGTCTCCCGTCCTGACCAGCGCATGCCGCTATCGGCGATGCCGCACGCCATCTGCACCAGACTGTCGAAGCCGCGGCGGTTGCGCCATGGCCCGCGCCAGCCCCAGGCATTAAGGCCGATATCGACCAGGCCTGGCGACAGCTTCGCGCGCGTTTCAGCGTCAAACCCCAGCTGCTCCAGCGCGTCGGCGCGATAGCCATGCACCAGCAGATCGGCCTGTTCCAGCAGCTCGCGCAGCGTCTCGCGGCCCGACGCCGTTTTAAAATCGACCACGGCGCGCCGTTTGCCGCAGGTAATCTCTTCATCCAGCGTCGGCTCGTGCCAGCCGGGCGGATCGATACGCAGTACCTCCGCGCCCAGGCTGGCGAGAAAACGCGTCGCGACCGGCCCGGCGATAACGCGCGTCAGATCTAAAACGCGCACGCCGAGCAGCGGTCGGGCGGCAGGCACTGGCCAGCGACGCGCCGGGGCGGCAACGCCGCGTTGCCAGTCGATCAGCGGCTCTTCGCCCACCGCCTGACCTTGCGGATGCTGTTGCCACTGCTGTTCGCTGCGCATCTGCGCGGGCCATGGCGCAACCG
>NZ_DJDN01000050.1:61714-63270 GCF_002431095.1 Pantoea sp. UBA5923
GTTCGCTGCGCATCTGCGCGGCGCAGCCGCCCGCATCGACAATCGCCTGCTCCAGCGTGCCAGCCTGCCAGCGCGCCACCTGATGCGCCAGCGCGTCGCGGTCGGGCTGCTCTCCCAGCACGCGCGTCATCGCCGCGCGGTGATGTGACGCATTGGTATGCAGGCGGATCCAGCCGTCGGCGCTGCGATAATCACCGGCAAACGCGTCCCAGAGCGCGGGCGCAGGGCGGTTGCGGGGAACAAAGCTGCTCTGAAACCAGCGCGAGGCGAGGCGCACGTTCACGCTGACCGGCTGGTCACTGCCGATAAAATCCGCCGTCGCCTGCGTCGCCAGTCCGATACTGGCGGCGGCCAGTTCACTGACGGCGAAGGCGGATGAGAAGGTAGCGGTATCGAGAAAAGTGGGTGCGGCGGTTACGTCATCAGAGCCACGCAATCCTTGCCGCAGCTGCTGCCACAGTGACGCGGCGAGCTGATAATCCATAATGATTCTCCAGAAACAGACGGTATTCAGAGCATAGCACCGCTTTTTCAGCGGCGGCGCAGACGCGGGAAGCGCGCATGCATCCGCAGGCTGCGCACGTTAATGACCGCTATCGCCGTACCGCAAACCACCAGCGAGGCGCCGATGATTTTAAAGCTGTTAAGGCTGTCGCCCAGCACCACAATGCCCATCAGTACCGACAGCACCGGAGTCAGCAGCGAATAGGGCATAATCAGATTGACGTTGTACTTCTTCAGCAGGCCATACCACAGGGTATAGGCGACTATCGAAGAGGCGATGGCGCTGTAGAGAATGCCGAACCAGCCGCGCCATCCCGCCTGACTCAGCGCGTAGAACTGATGCGACTCCATAACAAAACTCGACAGCCCAACGATGGGCACCGCCAGAAAAGCGATCCAGCCGGTCATGGTAAGGGGCTTAATCGGCGGCGATTTTTTGACGATAAGATTGCTGACCGCCCAGCCGGTAGCGCTGCAAAGCAGAATAACCAGCACCCACCAGGCGGGTATGGTCGGGCTGCCGGAGAGCACCGCGACGCCGCTCAGTGAGATGGCGATGCCGACCAGCTGGATTGCCTTCAGCCGCTCCTTCAGCACCACCATCGCCAGCAGCATGGCGATAGGCGTACCGAGCTGCACCACAATCGCGCCGGTGCCGGCGTCGGTATAGCGCATGCCGACAAACAGCAGCGAAAAGTGCATAAAGCCGAAGGTAAAGGCGAGCGCGAGCAGCCAGGGCAGCTGCTGACGCGTGATGCGACAGAAAGGGATAAGCACAATCGCCACCACCACAAAGCGCATCCAGGTAAGGAACAGCGGCGGCAGCTCCAGCAGCCCCCACTTTACCGCCACATTGTTGAACGCCCAGATGGAAACCACCATCAACACCAGAAAAAAATGCCGCAATGCCACAATCCTGTCCTTCGCTGTTATTTTTTCGCCACGCCTTAATGATGGCACGAAGCGGAGAGGCGCTGACAGGTGCCAGTAAATATTTTTATGTTATGACAGGTGCGGGAAAATCATAAGACAAGCTGCCGCTTTGCTGTCAG
>NZ_DJDN01000050.1:63386-65581 GCF_002431095.1 Pantoea sp. UBA5923
CGCTTTGCTGTCAGACTGGTTCACCGAGACGTTTATCTGTAAAGGATCCGGTTCGGTATGACATCCACTTCTGCTTTGCCCCTTGCCCTGATTCAGTTAGAAGTTCCCCCAGCCGAGGTTGCGGCGCGTATCGGCGAACAGCCGCGCTGGTTTATCGAGGCGCTTGGCCTGCTGCCCGACGATTATGTGATTGTGCGTCCTCATCTGGGCGAGTCCCTGCCGCAGTTCGATCGGATTAGCGGCGCGATCCTCAGCGGCTCCTGGGCGATGGTCACCGATCACGCCGACTGGAGCGAGCGCAGCGCGGCGTGGGTGCGGGCGGCGATAGAGGCTGAGCTGCCGCTGCTGGGCGTCTGCTACGGCCATCAGCTGATGGCCTACGCGCTGGGCGGCAAGGTGGCGGACAACCCCAACGGCTGGGAACGCGGTCTGCTGCCGCTGACCTGTGAAGCGGCAGCGCAGCGCGACGAACTGCTTGCGGCGTTGCCGGGCCGGTTCAGCGCCTGGCTGTCGCACCGCCAGTCAGTAATTGCGCCGCCGCCGCAGGCGCAGGTGTTGGCGAAATCGGACAAAGATGGCTGTCAGATCCTGCGCTATTCGCCGCAGGCGCTGTCGGTGCAGTTTCACCCTGAATTTTCGCGCCGCATTATGCGCGCCTGTCTGCCGCAGGAGATCAGCGACAGCGGCGCGGATATTGAGGGCACTGACTGGGCGCGACAGCTGCTGGTGGCGTTCTGGCAACAGACGCGCCCGCAGGCGGGTCAGGCGCAGGGAGCGTAACCGCGTCTGCAGCGGTAAACCCAGGCGGGCGGCACGTTTTTCAGCACCCGCTGGCGCTGCCAGGTAAAGTAGCGTGACAGATCGGGCTGAGTCATCGAGGTATACTGAAACTGTATGAAGAGGCCGTCCGGTCCGAGCGCATTACACACCGCCCGTAAAATGTTGTCGCGCAGCGCGGGCGGAAGCGACAGCAGCGGCAGGCCGGAAAAGATCGCGTCATACTCCCCGCTCAGATACTCCGCTGAACAGTGGCGAACCTGCATACGGCTATCCTCCAGCGCGCGCAGCTTATCCGCCAGCGGCGCGCTAATCTCAAACACCTCCAGTTCCGCCTGCGGCTGCATGTGCGCCAGCAGGTGACGCGTCAGCACGCCGTCGCCTGCGCCGAGTTCAGCGACGCGCAGGGCGCTGTCCCAGCAGACGCTGTCGCTCATGGCGCGGCAGAGCGCTGCCGATGAGGGCGTAATGCTGCCCATCTTGCGCGGGTGGCGAATAAACTGATGAATAAAGTCTGCTTTTGCGCGCATAAGGGTAAAAGCCGAAGCCAGCATGTCACTCTCCTGTTATTAATCTCCTTTGTTGACCCTGATACGGCCCGAAGTTTCGCTTTTTTTCCGCGCTCTGACCTGTTCTCAGAATTATCTGTGCGCCTGAGCGGTGCGCTTTTCCTTTGCGGCGGTCACAGTTTCCAACAGCAACATCTGACAGGCTAGGTTTGTTCATTCATTGTTAACGGCAAGTTTCATTGTTGTTTCAATTCCTGACCTGTAAGGAGATTCACCATGCGTTACGCCTCTCCCGGAGAACAGGGTTCTCTGATTCACCTCCAGAAAACCTACGGCAACTTTATCAACGGCGAATTCGTGCCGCCGGTGAACGGCAACTACTTCACCAATACGTCGCCGGTCAACGGTTCGGTGGCAGGGGAATTCCCGCGCTCGGACAAGGCAGACGTGGATAATGCCGTCGCCGCGGCGCAGGCCGCAGCCGAAGCCTGGGGTAAAACGTCGCCGCAGCAGCGTTCGCTGGCGCTGCTCAGGATCGCTGACCGGCTGGAACAAAACCTCGAATATATGGCGGTGAATGAGACCTGGGATAACGGTAAGCCGGTGCGTGAAACGCTGGCCGCCGATATGCCGCTGGCGGTGGATCATTTCCGCTATTTTGCCGGCTGCGTGCGAGCGCAGGAGGGGACGGCCGCTGAGATTGACGAGTTTACCGCCGCCTATCATTTCCATGAGCCGCTGGGCGTGGTGGCGCAGATTATCCCCTGGAACTTCCCGCTGCTGATGGCGGCATGGAAGCTGGCGCCGGCGCTGGGCGCGGGCAACTGCGTGGTGCTGAAGCCAGCCGAGCAGACGCCGCTGAGCATTACGCTGTTTGTTGAACTGATTAAGGACCTGCTGCCGCCCGGC
>NZ_DJDN01000012.1:0-923 GCF_002431095.1 Pantoea sp. UBA5923
TGTGCCGAAACGCGCAGGCGGTTGCAACTGGCGCAGAAGTCGCGCGAATAGGGCATAATCAGGCCGATCTCGCCGACGTAATCAGGATGATAAAAGACCTGCGCCGGTCCGTCACTGCGGCCGCGCTCGCGGCGCTGCCAGCCTTGCGCTATCAGCTGGTCGCGGATCACCGCGCCAGAGACGTGCTGCTGACGGAACAGCGCGCCGCCCTCGCCCGTCTCCATCAGCTCGATAAATCGTAGCTGAATCGGGCGGGTGCGGATCCAGTCGAGGAAGGTTGCCAGGCTGCGGCTGTTGAGGTCGCGCATCAGTACACTGTTGACTTTGACCTGCTGAAAGCCAGCCTCGAAGGCGGCGTCGATGCCCGCCATCACCTGATGGAACTTATCCTGACCGGTAATGGCGTGGAACTGGCGCGCGTCGAGACTGTCTACGCTGACGTTCAGCGCGGTGAGACCGGCATCGCGCCAGGCGGCGACGTCGCGCGCCAGCCGATAGCCGTTAGTGGTCACGGCGATCTGGCGAACAGCAGCGTTTTCACGTACGGCGGCGATAATGTCGGTAAAATCGCGACGCAGCGACGGCTCGCCGCCGGTCAGACGCACCTTTTCGGTGCCGGCCGCGGCGAAAGCGCGCGTGACGCGTCGAATCTCATCGAGCGAAAGGAAACTTTTGTTGCGCACGCCCTGGGGTTTATAGCCGTCGGGCAGGCAGTAGGTGCAGCGGAAGTTACAGACATCCGTCACCGAGAGACGCAGGTAATAAAACCGACGTGCAAATGCATCAGTAAATTGTGACACCAGAACACCTTTTCCAAATACGGGAGATGCAGGCATTTCTTTCTGCACCCTGGCAGCGCGTCGGCTGCGGCCTGAATCCCCTATCGTTTGACTTAGGCATTCAGGCTTTGAGTGTATGTCGAC
>NZ_DJDN01000012.1:958-1773 GCF_002431095.1 Pantoea sp. UBA5923
AACATGGGCGACATGGTTGGCAAATGGTAGCGCGAATTTTGCCGCTCTGCCATCACCTAATTTCGCTATATATATTGATACATAACGATTTTTCGCCGCATTTTCGCGGCAGTAAGGTTAACATGACCCGCTAAAAGCAGCGCCGGTACGGTAAGTCGGCAGCGGGTGTAAAGAGGAAATATGAACCGAACTTTGTCAGACCTGGATCGCGTGGTAGCGCTGGGTGGCGGACACGGCCTTGGACGCGTGATGTCCGCCCTGTCGCCGCTGGGTTCGCGCCTGACGGGCATTGTCACTACCACCGATAACGGTGGCTCCACCGGACGCATCCGCCGTTCCGAAGGCGGCATCGCCTGGGGCGACATGCGCAACTGCATCAACCAGCTGATTACCGAACCCAGCGTCGCCTCGGCGATGTTTGAGTATCGCTTTGCCGGCAACGGCGAGCTGTCAGGTCATAACCTGGGCAACCTGATGCTCAAGGCGCTGGATCATCTCAGCGTCAGGCCGCTGGAGGCGATCAATATCATTCGCAATCTGCTCAAGGTTGACGCCTTTCTTATCCCGATGTCGGAGCAGCCGGTGGATCTGGTGGCATTAGACAGCGAGGGCAACATGGTTTACGGCGAAACCGATATCGACGCCATGAAACAGCCGCCGCAGGAGCTGATGCTGCACCCTAACGTCGCGCCGACGCGTGAAGCGCTGGAGGCGATCGCCGAAGCGGACCTGATTTTGATCGGCCCCGGCAGCTTTTACACCAGCCTGATGCCGAGCCTGCTGATGGAGGAGATGGCGCGCGCGCTGCGCCGGAC
>NZ_DJDN01000012.1:1824-83071 GCF_002431095.1 Pantoea sp. UBA5923
GACGCCTGCCACCATGGTATTTATCGGTAACCTTGGGCGCGAGCTCAGCCCGGCCGCCGCCAGCCTGACGGTGGCGGACAAACTGGCGATGATGGAGAAATATATCGGCAAGCGGGTAATTGACGCCGTGGTGGTGAGCCCGGCCGCCGATACCTCCGGCGTCGAGAACCGCCTTATCGTGCGCGAGCCGCTGGAGGCCGCCGATATTCCCTATCGTCACGACCGCCAGCTGCTGCGCGTGGCGCTGGAACACGCCATTCAGCGTTTTAGCTAAAGCCGCTACGAGGCGGCGATAAAGAGTTCGCGCAGCTCATGCAGCTTGTCGCGCACGTTCGCCGCCTCTTCGAACTCCAGGTTTTGCGCGTGCTGCTGCATCTGCGACTCCAGCTCATGGATTTTTTTCTGCAGCGCCTGCGGCGTCAGCGCCAGATAGCTGGCGTCCGCCTCGGCGGCGCTGCGGCTGCTGGCTTTGGCTTTGCCGCGCGTCTTGATAACGTTCTGGCCCAGCTCGAGGATATCGGTGATCTTCTTGTTGAGGCCCTGCGGCACAATCCCTTTTTCCTCGTTGTACTTCTGCTGCTTCTCGCGGCGGCGCTCGGTCTCTTCGATGGCGCGCGCCATCGAGTTGGTGATCCTGTCGGCGTAAAGGATCGCCTTGCCGTTAACGTTACGCGCGGCGCGACCGATGGTCTGGATCAGCGAGCGTTCGGAGCGCAGGAAGCCCTCTTTATCCGCATCAAGGATCGCTACCAGCGACACCTCCGGCATATCCAGACCTTCGCGCAGCAGGTTGATCCCGACCAGCACGTCAAACTCGCCGAGACGCAGATCGCGGATGATCTCCATACGCTCGACGGTATCGATATCTGAGTGCAGATAGCGCACCTTCTCGCCATGCTCTTCGAGATACTCGGTCAGATCCTCCGCCATGCGCTTGGTCAGCGTTGTGACCAGCACGCGCTCGTTGATGGTGACGCGCTTGCGGATCTCCGACAGCAGATCGTCCACCTGAGTCGCCACCGGTCGTACCTCCAGCAGCGGATCGAGCAGCCCGGTAGGACGCACTACCTGATCGATCACCTCGCCGCCCGATTTCTCCAGCTCGTAGTTGCCCGGCGTCGCCGAGACGTAAATGGTCTGCGGCGCCAGCGCCTCGAACTCTTCAAACCTGAGCGGTCGGTTATCCAGCGCCGAAGGCAGGCGAAAGCCATACTCCACCAGCGTCTCTTTACGCGCGCGGTCACCTTTATACATCCCGCCGATTTGTGGAATGGTGACGTGCGATTCGTCGACGATCAGCAGGCCGTCGGCGGGCAAATAGTCGAACAGCGTCGGCGGCGGCTGGCCTGGCCCGCGCCCGGAAAGGTAGCGCGAGTAGTTTTCAATGCCCGAGCAGTATCCCAGCTCGTTCATCATCTCCAGATCGAACTGGGTGCGCTGCGTCAGGCGCTGCTCTTCCAGCAGCTTATTGTTCTCCAGCAGCACCCGGCGACGATCCACCAGCTCATCTTTGATCTCTTCCATCGCCTGCAGGATACGTTCACGCGGCGTCACGTAGTGCGTTTTTGGATAGATGGTGTAGCGCGGTACGGTAGAGACGATCTGCCCGGTGAGCGGATCGAATAGCGACAGCCGCTCGACCTCTTCGTCGAACAGCTCGACGCGCAGCGCAATATCTTCCGACTCCGCCGGAAAGATATCGATCACTTCGCCGCGGACGCGGAAGGTGCCGCGCTGGAACGCCTGATCGTTGCGCGCATACTGTAGCTCCGCCAGGCGACGCAAAATGCTGCGCTGGTCGATGATCATGCCGCGCGTCAGGTGCAGCATCATTTTCAGATAGAGATCGGGATCGCCCAGACCGTAAATGGCGGAGACCGACGCCACGACGATAACGTCACGCCGCTCCAGCAGCGCCTTGGTCGCTGAAAGACGCATCTGCTCGATATGTTCGTTTACCGAGGCGTCTTTTTCGATAAAGGTATCGGAGCTGGGCACATAGGCTTCAGGCTGGTAGTAATCGTAATAGGAGACAAAGAACTCCACCGCGTTATCGGGGAAGAACTCTTTCATCTCACCATAGAGCTGCGCCGCCAGAGTTTTGTTGGGTGCCAGCACCATCGCAGGCCGGTTGAGGTCGGCGATAACGTTGGCGACGGTAAACGTCTTGCCGGATCCGGTTACGCCGAGCAGCGTCTGATGGGCCAGTCCATCCTCCAGTCCCTCTTTGAGACGACGAATCGCCTCGGGCTGGTCGCCGGAGGGCTGGAAAGCGGAATTTAGTTTAAAGACTTTACTCATGACTTGCGGTTCCTGCTGAAGAATGCGGCGGGTAGCGGAGTCATTTTACTCTGCCGTGGCGATTTTGCCAGAAATTAATACTGGATAAATTACCAGTAACGCGGCACAGTGAAGCGCTGGCGCCTCGTCGCGGCTAAAAGGCTGTAACATCGCGACAACATTTTTTCCGTTGCGCAAGGTTATCCCCAGCCAGAGAAGATTTATAACATTTGTCAAGAGAGCCTCGTTAAATTTCAGCTCTGTTACGCAGCGGAAAAATCTCAGGCTTGTTTTTTAATAACTATCTGTTTTTTAAATAAATATGTGAAAAGCCCAGTTTCTCATCATAATGTAACCAGGCCGCGTATTTCCTCGCTTGCGCTCTGTTTTCACTGTCTAATGCACAAGGTTATCCACAGGAATGGTGGATAACTAAAGGCAGCCCTTTTGCCATCGGCTGTGCATAATTTTTTGTTGTTAAGCCGCCCGAGTGAAAAAAATTTTTTTGCGCCTAAATTCCTGTCACAAACGCTGGCGTTAGCTATGCTTTTTCAGCCCACCGCTGCTTTTTTGCCCAGCCGCGCCCGGTATTAAGACCAGCAGAAATTCAACAAGCTCTCTTATTGTGAGCTGTTGCACCATAACGTTAAGTCATCAGCACCGTGAAAGTGCAGTGTTCTGATTACCCCTTGCAATTGTTAAGCAATTTTCATCTTTAATGGTTAAAAGCTGTCTGGCTGCCGCTTCCCCGGACGCCGAAGCGTTCTGGCCCGGTAATTGCAGGATGCAGTAACAAGGGAGCAAAGCGATATTTGCGCCGCCGTTGAAGACTTGTTTGCCAGACGTCAAAGAGCGGAAGCATTCAGGCAAAATCTGTAAGAGGAGAGTCAGATGCTGAGTTTACGTTCGGTGAATCAGTTTTACGGGCAGAACCATATTCTGTGGGATGTTGATCTCGACCTGCCGCCAGGCACCTGCACCGGCGTGTTAGGCCGTCCGGGTATGGGCAAAACCACGCTGGTGAACTGCATTATGGGGCGTCTGCCGATTAACAGCGGCTCAATGACCTGGCAGGAGGATGGCTCGCCGCCGCGCGATCTGCTGCGGCAGCCTGCCGAACAGCGCGCGCGCATGGGTATTGGCTATGTGCCGCAGGGCCGTCATATCTTCTCGCAGATGAGCGTTGAGGATAACCTGCTCATCGCCCTGCTGGCGGGCAGCGCGCCGGGCGATAAACCGCACGTTATCCCTGAAATGGTGTTCGACCTTTTTCCGGCGCTCTATTCGCTGCGACAACAGCGCAGCGGCGAGCTGCCTGTCGACCAGCAGCAGCAGCTGGCGCTGGCGCGCGCGCTGGTGCTGCGTCCCAGACTGCTGATCCTCGACGAGCCGACGGACGGCATGTCGCCCTGGCTGGAAGAGGAGATGGGCAATCTGATCCGCCGTCTGAATCTCGATTACGGTCTGACCATTCTGCTGCTGGAGCAGCGAATTTCGCTGATCCGCCGCGTCGCTGACTACTTTCTGCTGCTCCACCGCGGCCGCAACGTTGCGCAGGGACGCGTGGCGCAGTTGGACGATCTTACCGTCAACAAGTGGCTGACGGTAAGCTGATCGCTACTGCGGCAGCGTCAGGAAGCGGCCGCACTCCGCCTGCGCCGCCGCATCCGGCAGCCAGGGGATTTCGCCGAGAAACGGCGCGGGAATGCGCTGTTTTAGCGTTGTCATATAGGCCTGATGGCGCTTGCCCGGCGGCTCGATATCGTTGGCGATCCAGCCCGCCAGCCGCAGGCCGCGCGCCTGCACCGCATCGGCGGTGAGCATCGCGTGATTGATGCAGCCCAGTTTGACTCCGACCACCAGTATTACCGGCAGCTGTTCCTGCTCAACCCAGTCGGCGTAGGTCTGCGTCTCCGACAGCGGCGTGTACCAGCCGCCAGCGCCCTCAACCAGCACCCATTCCGCCTGCGCTTCCAGCGCGCGCAGTCCTTCAGAGAGCGTATCGAAAGCGATCGGCCTCCCCTCTTCCGCGCTGACGATATGCGGCGAGGTTGGCTCGATAAACGCCAGCGGGTTAACCTGCTCATAGCTCAGCGCAAGGGTGCTGTAGCGCTGCAGCGCTAGCGCGTCGCTGTTGCGCACGCCCTCCGGCGTAACGTCGCAGCCGGAAGCGACCGGCTTATACCCGGCGGTGCGATAGCCCGCCGCGCCTGCCGCCTGCAGCAGCGCGCCGCTGGCGACGGTTTTGCCGACCTCAGTATCGGTGCCGGTAATAAACCATTTCATCGTTGTGTGACTCCAAAAAGCAGTTGATAGGTCAGACGGTAGCCCTGCGCATCGCGCGGCCATAGCGCTTCAAGCTGCGTCAGCCGCTGCCGCGTCAGCGGCGTGCCGTCCCGTCCCTGGTGCAGATGGGTGGCGCCAATACCTTTCAGCGATCGCATCGCGCTCAGCGCGCTGGGAAAATGCATGACCTGCGTCTGCCGTATAAAGCGCAGATTCAGTCCGGCGCCCGCCGCGCGCACCTGCGCCTCGGTTAAAAAGCGGTTGGCGTGCTCGCCAGCGCCCAGCGGCCGCCAGGCGTCGTGCACCTCCTGCAGCGAGCCAGCCAGCAGCGTCGAAAAGAGCATCACGCCCTCGGCGCGCAGCACGCGAGCAAACTGCTGCAAGGCCGTACGCAAATCGCTGCTCCACTGCACCGCCAGGTTGCTCCATACGCAGTCAACGCTCTGGTTCGCCAGCGGCAGGGCGTCAATGTCGCCCGCCAGGTAGCTGCTCGCCGCGTCGAGGCTGCGCGCCTGCTGCAGCATCTGCGGCGAGAGATCGAGCGCCACGACGCGCTGCCCGCGTTGCTGCCAGAGGCGGCTGTACCAGCCGGTGCCGCAGCCCGCGTCCAGCAGATCGCCGCCGGAAGCAACAGGCGGCGCCAGCGCCAGCAGTGCGTCGCCGCAGCGGCGCTGCAGCTCGGCGTGCTGTTCATAATGGCCCGCCGCGCGACCGAACGCGCGCGCCACGGCACCTTTGTTAACCAGCAGCGTCATGCAGCGCCTCCAGCAGCGTGTCGATATCGTCCGCCCGATGCGCGGCGGTCAGGGTAATGCGCAGTCGCGCGGTGCCGGGCGGCACAGTCGGCGGGCGGATAGCGCTGACCCAGCAGCCCGCCTGCGCCAGCCGCTGCGACAGCGCCAGCGCGGCGCCGTTTTCGCCGACGATCAGCGGCTGTATCGCGCTTTCAGACGGCATCAGCGACCAGGGCAAGCCGGCCGCGCCGGTACGGAAGCGCTGAATGTTCTCATTCAGACGCTGACGCAGCGCGTCGCCGCGCTGAATCTGATGCAGTGCCGCCAGCAGCGCGCTCGCCTGCGCGGGCGGCATCGCCGTTGAATAGATAAGGTGACGAGAAAACTGCAGGAAATAGTCGGCGGTGGCGTCGTCGCACAGCAGCGCGGCGCCGCTGACGCCAAAAGCTTTACCAAAGGTCACCACCAGCAGCTCCGGCTTTACGCCCTGCTGCCAGCAGCTGCCGCGCCCCTGCTCGCCCACTACGCCGATGCCGTGGGCGTCATCCACCAGCAGCCAGCCGCTGGCGCGCCGGGCGGCGGCGGCGATATCCGCCAGCGGCGCGCTGTCGCCGTCCATGCTGAAAATTCCCTCGGTGATCACCAGGGTTGCGCCATCACACGGCGACGCCAGCCGCTGCGCCAGGCTTGCTACATCGTTATGGTGAAAGCGACGCAGCGCAGCGGGCGTGTGGCCCGCCGCATCCAGCAGCGACGCATGTGCCAGTTTGTCGGCGATCAGGCGATCCTCTTTCTGCGCCAGCAGGTGCACGATAGCCTGATTGGCGGCGAAGCCGGAGATAAACAGCAGCGCGCGCGAATAGCCCAGCCAGTCGGCAAGCTGCGTCTCCAGCTCGGCGTGCCAGCGGCTGTAGCCCGTAACGTGGCCCGACGCGCCTGCGCCCGGCGTACCCTGACGCCAGCCCTCCATCACGGCCGGATGCTGACTCAGGCCGAGATAGTCGTTGCTGGAGAAGTGACGGTAGGTTTTACCCTCGACCTGCAGCGTGCGGGTGTCGTTGCGCGTGACGAGGCGGCGCTGCCGCCAGCCGTCAGCGGCGCGGCGCGTTTCCAGCGCCTGCGCCATACGGGTGGAGAAACTCATTACACCGCCGCGTTGTAGAACTGTTCGGTGTCGGCGTGGAACAGCTGATCGCTCAGCTGCTGCTGCTGTTCATTATCGCCGTGAGCGGTATGGGTATGTTCCGGGTTAAGGCCCAGCTTGCGGAACAGCAGCAGATCCTTATCCTCTTCCGGGTTCGGCGTGGTGAGCAGCTTGCAGCCGTAGAAAATTGAGTTGGCGCCCGCCATAAAGCACATCGCCTGGGTCTGCTCGCTCATCTGCTCGCGGCCCGCCGAGAGACGCACATGGGAGGTCGGCATCATGATGCGCGCCACGGCGATGGTGCGAATAAAATCGAACGGCTCTACGTCGTCATTGTCCGCCAGCGGCGTGCCTTTGACCTTTACCAGCATATTGATGGGCACGCTCTCCGGCGGCGTTGGCAGGTTCGCCAGCTGCACCAGCAAACCGGCGCGATCGTTCACGGTTTCACCCAGCCCGACGATGCCACCAGAGCAGACTTTGATCCCCGCGTCACGCACTTTGCCGAGCGTATCCAGACGCTCCTGATAGCTGCGCGTGGTAATGATGCTGCCGTAAAATTCCGGCGAGGTGTCGAGGTTGTGGTTATAAAAATCCAGCCCCGCCCCTGCCAGGCGCTGCGCCTGATTGTCGCTTAGCGTGCCGAGCGTCATGCAGGTTTCCATTCCCAGCGCCTTCACGCCCTGCACCATCTGCTCCAGGTAAGGCATGTCGCGATCGCTGGGGTTTTTCCACGCCGCGCCCATGCAGAAGCGGCTCGATCCCGCCGCTTTCGCTTTACGCGCCGAAGCTAGCACCTCTTCCACTTCCATCAGCCGCTCTGATTCCAGACCAGTTTTATAACGGGCGCTTTGCGGGCAGTATTTGCAGTCTTCCGGACAGGCGCCGGTTTTGATCGACAGCAGGGTGCTGACCTGAACCTGACGCGGGTCGAAATGCTGGCGGTGAACCTGCTGCGCCTCGAACATCAGCTCAAGAAAAGGTTTGTCAAACAGCGCCTGCGCCTGCGCCAGAGTCCAGTGTTGTGCCATTGCTTACTCCAAAAAAGGGTGTCATCCCGACAGTTAACGTGGTTATACTTGTAAACTAAATCTTTTTATTTTGGTTTACAACTACCATGTTCACCTCTCAGGACGCCGAATTCGACCGCCAGCATATCTGGCACCCCTATACATCGATGCGCGATCCGCTGCCCTGCTACCCGGTGGTCGCGGCGCAGGGTATGCATCTGCAACTGGCCAACGGCCGCCAGCTGGTGGACGGCATGTCCTCCTGGTGGGCGGCGATCCATGGCTATAACCATCCCCGTCTGAACCAGGCGATGCAGGAGCAAATGGCGCAGATGTCGCATGTGATGTTCGGCGGCATTACGCATCCAGCGGCAGTCGCGCTCTGCCGTCAGCTGGTTGCGCTGACGCCCGCCGCGCTGGAGTGCGTGTTTCTTGCCGATTCCGGTTCAGTCGCGGTTGAAGTGGCGATGAAAATGGCGATGCAGTACTGGCTGGGGCGCGGCGAAACGCGGCAGCAGTTCCTGACGCTACAACGCGGCTACCACGGCGACACCTTTGCGGCGATGTCGGTTTGCGATCCAGATAACTCGATGCACAGCCTGTGGCGCGGCTACCTGCCGGAGCACCATTTTGCCGCCGCGCCGCAGTGCGGCTTTGACGATCCCTGGGACGAGCGCGACGCGGATGACTTTGTGCGCCTGATTGAGCAGCACCATTCCCGACTGGCGGCGGTGATCCTCGAACCCATTGTGCAGGGCGCGGGCGGCATGCGTTTCTACCATCCACGCTATCTGCAACGGGTACGCGAGTGCTGCGATCGCTATAACGTGCTGTTGATTGCCGATGAGATCGCGACCGGTTTCGGCCGTACCGGCAAACTTTTCGCCTGTGAACATGCAGAGGTGACGCCCGATATCCTCTGCGTCGGCAAGGCGCTGACCGGCGGGATGATGACGCTGGCGGCGACGCTCGCTACGCGCCATGTTGCTGATACCATCAGCAACAGTCCGGCGGGCTGCTTTATGCACGGGCCGACCTTTATGGGCAATCCGCTGGCGTGCGCCGTGGCGGTAGAAAGCCTGTCGCTGCTTAACGAAGGCCACTGGCCGCAACAGGTAGCGCGTATTGAACAGCAGCTGCGCGACGAGCTGCTGCCGCTGCGCGCTGCGCCGCAGGTGGCGGACGTGCGCGTGCTGGGGGCGATCGGCGTTGTCGAGACGCATCGTCCTGTCAATATGGCCCGACTGCAGCGCTTTTTCGTCGAGCGCGGCGTCTGGATACGTCCGTTTGGCCGCCTGATCTACCTGATGCCGCCCTATATCATTACGCCAGAGGCGCTAGGCGCCCTGACGCAGGCGGTTGCCGAGGCGCTGACGCAGGAGGCGCACTTTAGCGGCTAACCACTGGAACCGCCTGCTTTTTTGGATAAGATGGAGAACGTTCGCAGTGAACAGGTCCTGACAATCGAGGAGAGAAGATGCGCGTTTTCAGCAATGATTTTAAAGACGGCGACAAGATGCCGGAGCGCCAGGTATTTAACGGTATGGGCTACCAGGGGGATAATATCTCCCCGCATCTGGCGTGGGACGAGGTGCCGGAAGGTACAAAAAGCTTCGTCGTCACCTGTTACGATCCCGATGCGCCGACCGGTTCCGGCTGGTGGCACTGGGTGGTGGTGAATATTCCCGCCAGCACCCGTCTGCTGGAGCAAGGCGCTGGCTCAGGCCAGTCGATGCTGCCGCCGGGCGCATTGCAGACGCGTACCGATTTCGGCAAAGCGGGCTACGGCGGCGCGGCACCGCCGCAGGGCGAAAGCCATCGCTATATTTTTACGGTGCATGCGCTGGACGTAGAGAAAATCGAGGTGGATGCTGAGGCGAGCGGCGCGATGGTCGGCTTTAACGTACATTTTCATGCGCTGGCGAGCGCTTCCATAACGGTGAAGTACTCGTAACGGGAAGGTAGATGCGGCCCGCGACAGCGGCGCCGCTTTCGAAAAGGTTAGTGACGGATCTGCGCCAGCTCCGCCTCGCTCAGGCCAGTCGCCTGCTGCACAGCGTCGCTCGACATGCCCATCTCCAGCAGACGGCGGGCAACTTCAAGTTTGCCTTCGTTACGGCCTTCCTGACGGCCTAGCTGAATGCCTTTTTCAATTCCCTTTTCGATGCCTTTCTGTTCAAGCTGTTCTGCAATGGTCATCAATAGCTCCCCCTGCTGCGGCATCCGTTGTGCCAGTTTGCGAACAAAGGCTTCGGCGTCTGAGCTTTCGCCAGCCTGAATAATATAGTGTACCAGCGATATTATCTGCGATGAAGAGAGATAACCGGCCAGTAGAATAGAGGCCAGCTTGTCCAGCATCTCGCTCAGATCGCGCTGATGAATATGCTTTTGCAGCAGCGTCAGCGCGGCCATGGTGCGATGACCAGCAATCTCTTCGTCGGGAATAACGGTTACGTCCACCAGCGGAAAAGACGTGCCGTAAAGCCGGAATGCCAGCCCCGGATCGCTGAATTCATCAAGCCAGCAGGTAGACCAGGGATAGGGGCTGCGTTTACCGGCATAGAACAGTACCGGTATCACCAGCGGCAGTTTTTTATGGCCTGCATCCAGGTGGCGCTGCATGGCGGCGACCGCATAGCGTAACAGCCTGAACGCCATATGCTTGTCTGGCGTAGACTGGTGCTCAATCAGAACATGAACATAGCCGTCATCGCCGGTAGTGGTTTTCAGGCTATAGAGCACATCGCTGAAGTACTGACGCAGATCGTCTTCGACAAAAGAGCCGGACTCCAGCTTCAGAGTGGAGAGATCGCAGACGGCGCGCAATTCGGGCGGAAGGTGGATAAGCATAAAATCGCGGGCGATTTCCGGCTGGCCGAGAAACTGCCGGAACGCGGCGTCATGCGGAGTAGGCGTACGGTTGCTCTTCTTCATCTTTCCTGATTCCGAAAAAAACAATCCGCGTATCCTGTCACAGCCAGAAAAGCGCAATATTGATCTTGCAGCGGCATGGAGCAATTTAGAAAAAGCGTGCGGAGCCGCTACCCCGCACGCCTGAGCTGGCAAGCTTAATCCAGCTGATGAATCACCACCCACATCGGGCCCTGCCCCACCGCGTAACGCGCCAGCGGCGTCAGCAAACCTTGCGGCTCGCTGATACGGTAAACTTCGATATGGTGTGACTTCTGTCCTGACGCCACCAGATAACGGCCGCTGTTATCGATATTAAAGCCGCGCGGCTGCGTTTCCGTTGGCTGATAGCCTTCGATTGAGAGCAGGCCGCCATCTTCGCTGACGCTGAATATCGTAATAGTGCTGCTGGTGCGATCGCAGGCGTAGAGGAAGCGACCGTCAGGCGTCAGATGAATATCCGCTGCCCAGCGGGTCTCGTTAAAGCCCGGCGGCATCATATCCAGCGACTGCACGCGCTCGACTTCACCGCGCGCATTACTCAGCGACCAGACGTCAACGGTACTGTCCAGCTCGTTTACGCAGTAGGCGTAGCT
This sequence comes from Pantoea sp. UBA5923, assembly GCF_002431095.1. Lineage (NCBI taxonomy): Bacteria > Pseudomonadati > Pseudomonadota > Gammaproteobacteria > Enterobacterales > Erwiniaceae > Pantoea > Pantoea sp. UBA5923. The sequence continues at coordinate 12,785 of NZ_DJDN01000012.1, forward strand.
GCCGTTGGGATGAAACGCCATATGGCGCGGACCTGCGCCCTCTACCGTGGTCACCTGCGCCTGCGCGCTTGGCGCCAGCTTGCCGTCGGCGCTCAGGGAGTAGAGGCAAATGCGATCCTGCTTCAGCGCCGGGACGAACAGCGTCTGGTTGGCGTTATCGATATTGGCGGAGTGACAGCCGTCCAGCTCGCGGATCACCTGAGACGGCGCCTGCGGCAAGCCATCTTCGCCAATTGGACTGATGCTGACGCAGGCGTCGTTATAGGAGCCGCAAAACAGATAGTTGCCTGTACGATCGGTGGAAATATGGGTCGGGCTGCCCGGCAGCGGCGCTTCGCCCGCCTCGCTCAGGGTGCCGTCGGCGGCAATACGAAACGCCACGACGCGGAAGTTCGGACGCACGCCAACGTACAGGAAATCTTTCTTCGGGCTGACCACCATCGGCTGAACCTGGCCGGAGACATCCGTCACCTGCAACAGCGAAAGTGCGCCATCTTCATCTAACCGCCACGCGTGGATCTGCTGGCTCTCGGGACTGGCGGTATAAACGACTTGTTTCATGCATTCTCCTTGTTCGCAGCCTGTCAGTATTGTGTCTGTGGCTCACTGTAGTCTCTTTTTCTACGGTGCGCCGGGATCATTTGTGCCCTGCTTTTTGTCTCAGGGCCGCGCCCCGGTGTAGACTCGATGCCTCTTTCATCCCTTCTGACGGAATAAGCCATGAGCTATCGCGTAATTGCCCTCGACCTCGACGGCACCCTGCTGACGCCCGCTAAAACCATTCTGCCCCAGTCGATCGAGGCGCTGAAGCGCGCGCGTCAGGCTGGCGTCAAGGTGGCTATTGTCACCGGTCGTCACCACTGCGCTATCCACCCTTTTTATCAGGCGCTGGAACTCGATACACCCGCAATTTGCTGTAACGGCACCTATTTGTATGATTATCAGGCAAAAAAGGTGCTGGCTGCCGATCCGCTGGATAAGGAGCAGGCGCTGCGCGTGATTGAGATGCTGGATGAGAATGGCATTCATGGCTTGCTCTACGTCGACGATGCGATGCTCTACCAGACGCCAACGGGGCATGTAACGCGCACGCTGAAGTGGGCGGAATCGCTGCCGCCGCATCAGCGACCGCTGTTTGTTCAGGTACCTGATCTGGCGACGGCGGCGCGCGACGCGCAGTCAATCTGGAAGTTCGCCCTTTCCCATGAAAACACCGCTGAACTGCAGCGGTTCGCGAATCAGGTGGAGGCGGAGCTGGGGCTGGCATGCGAATGGTCGTGGCACGATCAGGTTGATATCGCGCAGCGCGGCAATAGCAAAGGCCGGCGGCTGGCGGAGTGGGTCGCCTCGCTGGGTCTCAGCATGCAGGACGTTATCGCCTTCGGCGACAACTATAACGATCTCAGCATGCTGGAAGCGGTCGGACTGGGCGTGGCGATGGGCAACGCCGACGAGGCGATTAAGGCGCGTGCAAAACAGGTGATCGGCACCAACCTTGAACCAGGCATCGCTGAGGTTATCCAGCAGCAGCTGCTGTAATCAGGCGGTGACCGAAACGCTTTTAATCTGGGCATAGAGCCACTGATCTGGCCGAATGCCCAGCTCATCCCGCGCCCAGGGTGAAATGCGCGCCCAGAGTTCGCTGACGCCGATACGCAAGCGAACCTCAATCTGATCGCCCACCTCAAGCAGCTCTACCACCTGCGCCGGCAATATATTGCGAATCGAGCTGTGCTGCGGCGGCTGCAGCGCCAGCGAGACGTCCGCCGAGGCGATACGAATACGCAGCGGCGTTTTTACCGGATGGTTGACCCGGCTCACCCAGATATGCTGGTCGCCGAGCGACAGCGCGCTCATCGGATAGTCGGGATGGTGTTCCAGCACCTGCACGCGCAGCACGCTGGTCAGCTCATTCACCGGCAGCCAGGGCCGCATCGCGCTGCTGCTCCAGACCTTTTCCAGCGGGCCGAAAGCCTTCACGCCGCCGCGATCGAGCACCAGCACGTTCTCTGCCAGCTGTAAAATCTCATCAAGGCTGTGCGTAACATAGAGCACCGGGATTTCGACCTGCTTCGCCAGCTTCTGCAGATAGGGCATCAGCTCGCGCTTGCGCGGCAGATCGAGCGAGGCGAGCGGCTCGTCCATCAGCAAAATATCGGGGGCGCTCAGCAGCGCGCGGCCAATAGCGACGCGCTGTTTTTCACCGCCCGAAAGCGACAGCGGAAAGCGATCCAGCAGCTTTTCCAGCCCCAGCAGCGTGACCAGCGCGTCGAACTGCCCTTTCATCGCGGACGACATGCCGTAATGTAAATTACCGCGCACGCGATAGTGCGGAAACAGTCGTGCATCCTGAAAGACATAGCCGACGCGGCGTTTTTCCGGCGGCAGCATCACGCCTTTCTCGACGTCGAGCAGCACACGGTCATTTAGCGCGATAGTGCCGCGCTGCGGCTGCGTCAGGCCGCTGATGGCGTTGATCAGCGACGTCTTCCCCGCGCCGGAGACGCCGAATACCGCGGTAATGCCCTTCGCCGGGATCTGCGCGTCGATATCGAGCTGGTGATCCCCCAGCCGTTGTGAAAAATTCAGCGTCAGCATCAGGCACCCATCCTTTTGCGGCCCCAGCGCGCCAGCCACTCCGAAATCAACAGAGAGAGCAGCGCCAGCGCGATAGCAATGACGCAGAGACGCGCCGCCGCGCCCTCAGCGCCAGGGGTTTCGATCAGGGTAAACATCGCCAGCGGCAGCGTACGCGTCTCCTGCGGGATATTGGAGACAAAGGTAATGGTCGCGCCGAACTCGCCCAGCGAACGGGCAAAAGCCAGCACGGTGCCGACGATAATGCCGGGCAACGTCAGCGGCAGCGTGATAGTGAAAAAGACGCGCCAGCGTCCGGCGCCGAGCGTGCGCGCCGCCTGCTCCAGCCGCATATCTACCGCTTCCAGCGCCAGCCGGATAGCGCGCACCATCAGCGGAAAGGCGATCACCGCAGAGGCGAGCGCCGCGCCGCGCCAGCTAAAGGCGAAGCTAAAGCCGAACCAGTCATACAGATACTGGCCGATCACGCCGCGACGCCCCAGGCCGATCAGCAGCAGATAGCCGACCACCACCGGCGGCAGCACCAGCGGCAGATGAATAATGCTGTCGAGCACAGATTTGCCTGGAAACCGGCATCGCACCAGAATCCAGGCCACAAGGATGCCAAACGGCAGGCTAAACAGCACCGCAATGCTGGAGACTTTCAGGCTGAGCATTACCGCCTGCCATTCGGGATCGCTGAGTATCATGCTTTCGGGGAGAATCCATACTGTTTAAACACCGCGGCCGCTTCCGGGCCTTTCAGATAATCATAAAACGCCTTAACGGCGGCGTTATTATGCGCTTTTACTATCGCCATAGGATATTCAACCGGCTTATGGCTGGAGGCCGGGAAAGTACCGACCACCTGCACTTTATCGCTGGCGACCGCGTCCGAACCGTAGACGATGCCGTAAGGCGTCTCATTGCGCTCCACCAGTGCCAACGCAGCGCGGACGTTATTGGCGCGCGCCAGCGACGGCGATACCGTCTGCCAGGCACCCAGCTTTTGCAGCGCTTCCTGTGCATAGATGCCGGCCGGAACATGGTCAGGATCGCCTACCGCCAGACGTTCGCCTTTCAGCAGGCTTTTCCAGTCGGTTTGTTCGTTCAGCGTAACGGGCTTCGCGCTGTCGCTGCGCGGCGCGACCAGCACCAGCTCGTTGCCGAGCAGGGTCACGCGCGTGGCGTCATCCATGCTCTTTTTCGCTACGGCGTCATCCATCCACTGCTGATCGGCTGAAATAAAGAGATCGGCGGGCGCGCCCTGTTCAATCTGGCGCGCCAGCGTGGAGGAGGAGGCAAAAGAGGATACCACTTCCACATCGGTTTTCTTTTTATACTGCGTCGCAATTTCCTGCAGCGCGTTGGTCAGCGACGCGGCGGCGAAGACGGTCACTTTTTCAGCGGCAACAGCCTGCCCGGCCAGCGTGATGCTCAGCGCAGCGGCAAGACCCCAGCGGTACGAACGAATTGTCATGCGTTTTCTCCTGTTATGCGTTGTGTAAGCGATGATACAACGCAGATATGGGGAGCGTTACAAAATTATCGGCAGGAAAAGGAGAAGGTTGAGCGGGCGCAATAAAAACGCCCGCAAGAGCGGGCGTCGGGAAATCAATGGGTGGAGCGTGAAGAGTGCTCGCGGCGGCCAAATTTCGAGATGACGTTAAACACCTCGCCCAGACCATAAATCAGGCCCAGCATAATCGCCATTACCACCGGCACCATAATCACCGCCACAGCAAGGCTTTTAATCAGTTCCAGCATGGAAGTCTCACTCAGCAAAGCAAAAAAGTGATTGTAACGTCTGAGGAAAAAAACGCACTGCCCTTTTCGTGCTTTTACTTTTTACGCCCGACACCGCTATGATCGTTGCATTCATATCTTCTGGAGACGCCCCTATGCAGGCTGAACTTTCCCTTACCATCCGGCTGCAGCAGAAGCTGTTTGCCGATCCGCGCCGGATGACATTACTGAAACGCATCCGCGAAACCGGCTCTATCAGCCAGGGCGCGAAGCTGGCGGGCATTAGCTATAAAAGCGCCTGGGATGCGATCAACGAGATGAACCAGCTGGCTGACGAAACCCTGGTGGATCGCGCCACCGGCGGCAAAGGCGGCGGCGGCGCGCAGCTGACGCGCTACGGCGAGCGTCTTATTCAGCTGTTTCAGCTGCTGGAGCAGATTCAGCAAAAGGCGTTCGACGCTCTGCAAAACGACTCGGTACCGCTCGACAGCCTGCTGGCGACCATCGCACGCTTTTCGTTGCAGACCAGCGCCCGCAACCAGCTGTTCGGCACCGTGGTGGCCCATGACGAACAGCATGTGGTGCAGCACCTTCAGGTGCGGCTGGCGGACGGCGCAACCCAGCTTAACGTCGCGCTGACCCAGCGCAGCGTCGAGCGCTTGCAGCTCGAAGCGGGCAAAGAGGTGCTGGTGCTGATTAAAGCGCCGTGGATTCAGGTCAGCCGTGAGGCGTCGCAGGCGGATAATCAGCTCAGCGCGCAGGTGAGTCAGATTGAGCCAGGCGAGCAGATGAGCGAAGTGCTGATGACGCTGCCGAGCGGCGAAACCCTCTGCGCGACGCTGCCTAATCACCAGGTGCAGCAGCAGAACCTGCAGCCCGGCGAGAGCGTGACGGCGAGTTTTAATGCCGAACACGCGATTATCGCTACGCTGCTCTGATCGATGCGCCATGATTTGACTTCCCCGGCAGCTGTGGTTACAACTCGGTAATACAGTGCATAAAATGGGATAAATCATGGCTTCATTGCAAATTTCGCAAGGCACGTTTCGTCTTAGCGACACCCGATTACTCAACCTTAACGATTTGCGGCTGGCAGGCGGCCAGAGCTGGGCCTTCGTCGGCGCCAACGGCAGCGGCAAATCGTCGCTGGCGCGCGCGCTGGCGGGCGAGCTGACACCGGAAAAAGGCGACTTTATCAGCCAGTTTGCGCGTCCGACGCGTCTGTCGCTGGAGCAGCTGCAAAAGCTGGTCACCGATGAATGGCAGCGCAACAACACCGATCTGCTGAGCGAAGGCGAAGATGATACCGGCCGCACCGCGCTGGAGATTATTCAGGACGAGATAAAAGATAACGCGCGCGCGCAGGCGCTGGCGGAACGGTTCAGGATTAGCTATCTGCTCGACCGGCGCTTTAAATATCTTTCCACCGGCGAAACGCGCAAAGTCCTGCTCTGTCAGGCGCTGATGAAACAGCCCGATCTGCTGATCCTCGACGAGCCTTTTGACGGCCTTGATGTCGCCTCGCGCGCCAGCCTGACGGAGACGCTGGCGAACCTGCAGCAGCCCGATGTCGCGCTGGTGCTGGTGCTCAACCGTTTTGACGATATTCCCGATTTTATTCAGCAGGTAGGCGTGCTGGCGGAGTGCACCCTTACCCACGTCGGCGCGCGCGATGCGATCCTGGCGGAGGCGCTGGTGGCGCAGCTGGCGCACAGCGAACAGCTGGAGGGCATGGCCCTGCCTGAGCCGGACGCCCCCGACCAGCTTCCGCAGCTGGCAGCGGATGCGCCGCGCGTCATACTGCGCAACGGCGTGGTCTCTTACAATGATAAAGCGGTAATTAACGGGCTGAGCTGGCAGGTTAACGCCGGTGAGCACTGGCAGATCGTCGGACCTAACGGCGCGGGCAAATCAACGCTGCTGAGCCTGGTCACCGGCGATCATCCCCAGGGCTACAGTAACGATCTCACGCTGTTCGGCATCAGGCGCGGCAGCGGCGAAACCATCTGGGATATCAAACAGCATATCGGCTACGTCAGCAGCAGCCTGCATCTCGACTATCGCGTCAGCGTGAACGTGCGCACCGTAATCCTCTCCGGCTTTTTCGATTCGATCGGCCTCTATCAGGCGGTATCGGAAAGGCAAAAGGCGCTGGCGCGGCAGTGGCTGGCGCTGCTCGGCATGGACAACGCGCTGGCCGACGCGCCGTTCCACAGCCTCTCCTGGGGTCAGCAGCGGCTGGTGCTGATCGCGCGCGCGCTGGTGAAGCATCCGGCGCTGCTGATCCTTGATGAGCCGCTTCAGGGGCTGGATCCTATTAACCGCCAGCTGGTGCGCCGTTTCGTCGATATTCTGATTGGCGAAGGCCGTACGCAGCTGCTGTTCGTTTCGCACCATGCCGAAGACGCCCCACGCTGCATTACCCACCGCCTGAGCTTTATCCCTGCCGCAGAGGGCTACACCTACCAGCAGGAGAGCCTGCGTTAATCAGCGCGACGCCGCCCGGCGGCGTCCGCTTATTTTCCCTGACCCGTCTTATGTAACCGCTACCATTGCTTAGCCTTTTTAACCTGCCTGTCCCGCTGCAAAAGGCTTTGAATAAGAATTTTCAGCTTGTGTAAACGATTCCATTTATCCAGACTTGATCACGCTTTACCGGGCGCTGATGTGCTATTTTTTAACAATGCCTGTCTGGCTTTTTGACGTTAACCAGGACTCAACATGGAAAAATTTAACCCGGTCGATCATCCGCATCGCCGTTACAATCCGCTGATCGATCAGTGGATCCTCGTTTCGCCACACCGTGCCAAACGTCCCTGGCAAGGCGCGCAGGAAACCCCATCGCAAGAGAGGCTCCCGGCGCACGATCCGGACTGCTTCCTCTGCGCGGGCAATACGCGCGTCACCGGCGACAAGAACCCTGACTATAAAGGCACTTACGTCTTCACTAACGACTTCGCCGCGCTGATGACCGATACGCCAGAGGCGCCGGAAAGCAGCGACGTGCTGATGCGCTGCGAAAGCGCACGCGGCACCAGCCGGGTGATCTGCTTTTCGCCGGACCACAGCAAAACGCTGCCGGAGATGTCGCTGCCCGCGCTGGAAGAGGTGATAAAAACCTGGCAGGAGCAGACCGCCGATCTCGGCCAGCGCTATCCCTGGGTGCAGGTTTTTGAAAACAAAGGCGCGGCGATGGGCTGCTCCAATCCTCATCCACATGGGCAGGTGTGGGCCAACAGCTTTTTACCCAACGAAGCGCAGCGCGAAGACACTAATCAGCGCGCCTATTACGCCGCGCACCGCTCGCCGATGCTGGTGGACTACGCCGCGCGCGAACTCAGCGACGGAAGCCGCACCGTAGTCGAAACCGAACACTGGCTGGCGGTGGTGCCCTGGTGGGCGGCCTGGCCGTTCGAGACGCTGCTGCTGCCGAAGAAAGCGCAGGTTAAACGCCTGAACGATCTCTCGCCTGAGCAGAGCGCAGATCTGGCGAAGGCGCTCAAGCAGCTGACCAGCCGCTACGACAACCTGTTCCAGTGCTCTTTCCCCTACTCCATGGGCTGGCACGGCGCGCCGTTCAACGGCGAAGAGAACGATCACTGGCAGCTGCACGCGCACTTTTACCCGCCGCTGCTGCGCTCGGCTACGGTTCGCAAATTTATGGTCGGCTACGAAATGCTGGCTGAAACCCAACGCGATTTAACGGCGGAACAGGCGGCGGAACGCCTGCGCGCCGTTAGCGATATTCATTTCCGCGAGGCAAAACAATGAGCTTAAAAAGCACCACGCAGCAGATTTTCACCGACACCTTTGGCTATGCGCCGACCCACACGATCCAGGCGCCGGGCCGCGTTAACCTGATTGGCGAACACACTGACTACAACGACGGCTTCGTGCTGCCGTGCGCCATCGACTATCAGACGGTAATTGCCTGCGCGAAGCGCGACGATCGTCAGGTGCGCGTCGTCGCAGTGGATTACGATAATCAGCAGGACAGCTTCTCGCTCGACGCGCCGATTATGAGCGTGAAAGAGCCGATGTGGGCTAATTACGTGCGCGGCGTGGTGAAACATCTGCAGAAGCGCGACCCCAGCTTCGGCGGCGTTGATATGGTGATCAGCGGCGACGTCCCGCAGGGCGCTGGCCTGAGTTCGTCAGCGTCGCTGGAAGTGGCGGTCGGCACCGTATTTCAGCAGCTTTATCACCTGAAGCTCGACGGCGCGGCTATCGCCGTCAACGGTCAGGAAGCGGAGAACCAGTTCGTCGGCTGCAACTGCGGCATTATGGACCAGCTGATCTCCGCGCTGGGCAAGAAAGACCATGCCATGCTGCTCGACTGCCGCACGCTCGGCACGCGTCCGGTCTCTATGCCGAAAGATATCGCGGTGGTGATCATCAACTCTAACTTCCGCCGCAATCTGGTCGGCAGCGAATACAATACGCGCCGCGAGCAGTGCGAAACCGGCGCGCGCTTCTTTGCCCAGCCTGCGCTGCGCGACGTAGATATTGAACAGTTCAAAGCGGTAGAGCACGAGCTGGATCCGCAGGTAGCAAAACGCGTGCGTCACGTTCTGACCGAAAATGCCCGTACGCTGGAGGCCGCCGACGCGCTGAGCAGAGGCGACCTGAAACGCATGGGCGAGCTGATGGCGGAATCTCACGCCTCTATGCGCGATGATTTTGAGATCACCGTTCCGCCGATCGATACGCTGGTCGAGATCGTCAAGGCGGAGATCGGCGAGCGCGGCGGCGTGCGTATGACCGGCGGCGGCTTCGGCGGCTGCGTTGTGGCCCTGATGCCGTTCGATCTGGTCGATCAGGTGAAATCGGCGGTCGCGGAGCAGTACGAAGCGAAAACCGGCATCAAAGAGACGTTCTACGTCTGCACCGCCTCAGAAGGAGCCGGCCAATGTTAAGCGACGTCAATTCACACGCGCCAGACGGCCAGCCGTGGCGCATTACCGTTTTACGCAACGCCAACGGCATGGTGGCGACGTTTATGGACTGGGGCGCGACCTGGCTATCGGCGCGCGTGCCGATGCGCGACGGCAGCGTGCGTGAAACCCTGCTCGGCTGCGCCACGCCTTCCGACTATCTGCATCAGGACGCCTATCTCGGCGCGACTATCGGGCGCTATGCCAACCGCATCGCCAACGCGACGCTGACGCAGCATCATATTCAGCTGTCGGCGAATCAGGGCGAGCATCAGCTACACGGCGGGCAGCAGGGTTTCGACAAGCGCCGCTGGCAGATCGTCAGCCAGAGCGAAAACAGCGTGGTTTACCGGCTTGACTCGCCGGACGGCGATCAGGGTTTTCCGGGCAATCTGCTGGCGCAGGTGCGCTATGAGCTGGATGACGACAATTGTCTGTCGATCAGCTATCAGGCCGAAGTCGATAAGCCCTGCCCGGTCAACCTGACGAACCATGCCTACTTTAATCTTGACGCGCATCATGGCGACGCGCGCCAGCATCGCTTACAACTGCTGGCCGAACATTATCTGCCTGTCGACAGCGCCGGGATTCCCAACGCGCCGCTGAAAGCGGTGACAGGCACCAGCTTCGATTTTCGCGAGGCGAAGATCGTGGCGCAGGATTTCCTCGCCGATGCGGATCAGCAGGCGGTTAAAGGCTACGATCACGCCTTTTTGCTCGACAGCGCTGGCGACGTCAGCCAGCCTGCCGCGCAGCTCTGGTCCGCCGACGGCGAATTGCAGCTGACCGTGATGACCGCCGCGCCCGCGCTGCAGTTCTATACCGGCAACTATCTGGCGGGAACGCGCGCGCGTGAGCAGGAAAGCTATACTGCTTTCCAGGGTATTGCGCTTGAGAGCGAATTTTTACCCGATTCGCCGAATCATCCTGAGTGGCCCCAGCCCTCATGCTGGCTGCAGCCGGGCGAGCGCTGGGAGTCCGTGACGCGCTACCGCTTTACGCCGCGCTGAGCCGCCGGATGAAAAACGCGCAGTGCGTCGCCGACAGGCTTACGCCCTGCGCCGTTTTCCGCTATGGTATGGCGCTATCCATGTGCCGCCGGGCGCGCGCGTCGGGTTGGTTGCAGCAAGGTTTCCATTATCGTAGAAACATCAAAGAGTTAAGGAGTTAACTATGGCCGTAACTAAGCTGGTTCTGGTCCGCCACGGCGAAAGTCAGTGGAACCAGGAAAACCGCTTTACCGGATGGTATGACGTGGACCTTTCTGATAAAGGTCGCACCGAAGCCAAAGCAGCCGGTCAGCTGCTGAAAAAAGAAGGTTTCGTCTTCGATTTTGCTTACACCTCCGTGCTGAAACGCGCCATTCACACTCTGTGGAACGTTCTTGATGAGCTGGATCAGGCCTGGCTGCCGGTTGAGAAATCCTGGCGTCTGAACGAGCGCCACTATGGCGCGCTGCAGGGTCTGGACAAAGCGGAAACGGCTGCCAAATATGGTGACGACCAGGTTAAACAGTGGCGTCGCGGCTTCGCGGTTACGCCGCCGGAGCTGGATCGCAGCGACGAACGTTTCCCTGGCCATGACCCGCGCTATGCGAAACTGAGCGCTGAGCAGCTGCCGACTACTGAGAGCCTGGCGCTGACCATCGATCGCGTTATTCCTTACTGGAACGAGAGCATTCTGCCGCGCATCAAGAGCGGTGAGAAAGTGATCATCGCTGCGCATGGTAACTCGCTGCGCGCGCTGGTGAAATACCTCGACAATATGAGCGAAGATGAGATCCTTGAGCTGAACATCCCGACCGGCGTTCCGCTGGTTTATGAGTTCGACGAGAATTTCAAAGCGATCAAACACTACTATCTGGGCGATGCCGACGAGATCGCAGCGAAAGCTGCAGCCGTCGCTAACCAGGGTAAAGCAAAGTAAGCGTGAGCTGAATGCAAAAAGGCCAGACAGATGTCTGGCCTTTTTTATTGCTGCCGCTCGGATGCTGGCATAAACGGCATCTCAGTCGGCGTTAATCAGCCGCGGCGCTGCTTAACGGCCGCCGCCAGCTGGCGCAGCACTTTATCCGTGTCATTCCAGCCGATACAGGCGTCGGTAACGCTCTTGCCATAGACCAGCGGCTCGCCGCTCTCCAGGCTCTGATTGCCTTCGACCAGATGGCTTTCAATCATCACGCCGATAATGCCATGCTCGCCGCCTGAAATTTGCGCCGCTACGTCATCGGCCACTTCCATCTGCTTCTGATACTGCTTGCTGCTGTTGGCGTGGCTGAAGTCGATCATCACCTGCTGAGGCAGACCGGCCTTCTCCAGCCCGGCTTTTACCGCGCTGACGTGCTGCGCGCTGTAGTTCGGCTCTTTGCCGCCGCGCAGAATGATATGGCAGTCCGCATTACCGCTGGTTTCCACAATCGCCGAGTGGCCGTATTTGGTCACAGAAAGGAAACAGTGCGGCGAACCGGCAGCGTTAATCGCGTCGATAGCCACTTTGATGGTGCCGTCGGTGCCGTTTTTAAAGCCAACCGGACAGGAGAGCCCCGACGCGAGTTCGCGATGCACCTGCGACTCGGTAGTGCGTGCGCCGATGGCGCCCCAGCTCATCAGGTCCGCCACGTACTGCGGCGTAATCATATCGAGAAACTCGCCCGCCGCCGGCAGTCCGCTGTCATTAATTTCCAGCAGCAGCTGGCGCGCCAGACGCAGGCCGTCGTTCAGCTGAAAGCTGCCGTCCATATAGGGATCGTTAATTAGCCCTTTCCAGCCCACGGTGGTGCGCGGTTTTTCAAAATAGACGCGCATCACCACTTCCAGCTCGCCTTTCAGCTCGTCACGCAGCTTCAGCAGACGCGAGGCGTACTCTTTCGCCGCCTGCGGATCGTGAATCGAACAGGGGCCGATCACCACCAGCAGACGATCGTCCTGGCCCTGCAAAATCTGATGGATAGCGTCGCGGGCGCTGGCAACGGTGCGAGCGGCATTATCGGTTGCGGGAAACTTTTCCAGCAGCGCAACGGGAGGCAGCAGCTCTTTGATATCCCGAATGCGTAAATCATCGTTCTGGTAATTCATTAATCATTCCATTTATTTCTGGCCCAACGCGCGTCGGGCACAACCCGTCCAATTTATCCCGTTGCGCCCGGAGTGTAAATTCAGGACGCATCTTAAATGCACGAGTGAAATTTGCATTTATAGGGTTCTCAACTAGGCTTTTAATTGTAAGCACTGAGGAATGGTTCGCTTACATTATTTATGCCTTCCGGACGACCTTTGGGTGAAATTAAATTTCGCCGGAACATCTTTGCGTCAAACTGCAGCATCGGGTTTCAAACAGCAGCTTTCATTGATTACAGGAGCATAATGATGAATAAATTTGCAATGATTTTTCTGACGGCGGCAATGACATTAGGCAGCGGCGCGGCAATGGCCGACAATAACGGCACCGCTAACCAGGCGGCTGAAGCAGGCGCGGCAGCAGGCGGCGCAAAACAGAATCTGCCGCCGAATAATGTTGATAACAGCAAGATTAATAACACTGACACCAATACTAATCCTGCGGCTAATGGCGGCAGCACGAGCGGCAGCAATATGTCTGCTAACGAAATGGATCAAAACAGCCAGTGTAAAGATGGCAAGTGCCCGGATATTAACAGCAAGGTTCAGACCAAAGAGGGCGGCGGTAAAGTCGACCGTAAAACCGACGGCACCACGCAGTAATATATTCTGGAGAGCTTCGGCTCTCCATTATTTTTCTCTACGCTAACTTCCGCTATGCTGGGGCAATGAATCCTGTCAGGAAATGTTCATGGCCTCGCTGTTGTTGATAGATGACCATCCGCTGGTTGAAGTAGCGCTGGAAGCCGCGCTTGAACGAGCGCCCTTTCCCATCCTTTTACGCTCCGCCGCCAGCGAACAGCAGGCGCGCCAGCTGCTGACGCAGCCCACCGACATTATCGTGCTGGATATCGGGCTGCCGGACGGCGACGGGCTGGAAATTCTGCGTCGTCTGAAGATCCACTTCCCGCATATCCCCGTGTTGATCTACTCGGCTCAACAGAGCAGTCACTATTTGCGCAGCGCGCAGGCGCTGGGCGCGGCGGGCTATATCGTCAAAAGCCAGCGTATGGAACAGCTGCTGAGCGCTATTCTCGCGGTGCTGGGCGGCCAGCTCGCTTTCCCGCCCGCCGCTGACGCACCTGCCCTGCCGCTTACCAGTAAAGAACAGCAGGTGCTGGCGCTGCTGGCGAGCGGCCTCTCTAATCTGCAAATCGCCGAACAGCTGCATATCAGCAATAAAACCGTCAGCACCCATAAAAAAAATATTCTGGAAAAAACCGGCGCGCGCTCAGTGGTGGAGCTGGCCGACCTGTGGAAAGCACAGCAGTGAGATGGCTGCTGCTACTGCTCTCTCTGGCCGCTACCCTAACCTGGGCAGAAGTACGGCCGGTCAGCAGCCTGGATCTGCCGATGATGATGCCTGTCAGCGGCGCCGATACGATGCAGGGAAAAACGCTGCGCGTCGGGCTGCTGGAGGAGAGTAACGCGCCCTGGACGATGCGCGTCGGCGACGAGCTTTACGGACTTGACGCCGACGCGCTGGCCGCGCTGCACCAGCTCACCGGCGCCCGCTTCACGCTAAAGCTGTTCGCCGATCGCGCGCAGCTGATGGCGGCGCTGCAGAGCGGCCAGATCGATTTTGCGCTGGGCGCGCTGCCGAACCCGCTGCCGGCGGGCGTACTGCACAGCGAAAGCTGGTTCAGCAGCCCGCTGCGTATCTATCGCAGCCAGCGCAACGCGCGCGCCGTGATGTTCAATAGCCAGAACGCGCAACTCGCTATTAGCGGCGTGACGCTGGCGCAGCTGCCCGCGGCGGTTGCGGAAAAGCATCGCTGGCGCACCTACAGCAACGATCTCCAGGCGCTCTCCACGCTGCTGAATCAGCAGAACGACTATGTGGTGGCGGATGAGATCAGCGCCAGTTTTCTGCTCAGTCAGCTGCAGCAGGGCGAGATCTATCAGATCGCCTCGCAGCTGGATGTCGGCCAGCTGACGCTACGCGCTTTCGCCCGCGATGCCGGACTGATCGACTGGCTGAATCAGAGCCTGCGCCAGCTGCCTGCCGAGCTGGTGACCAATCTGCAGTCGCGCTGGGGCGCGCCGCTGCCGCGCTATCAGGATACGCAAACCCTGATGCTGAGCGCGGCGGAGCGCGCGTGGCTGCGCGCGCATCCGGTGATCTACTACGCGGCGGAGAGCGATAACGCGCCCTGGAGCTACCGTGACAGCAACGGCGCGGCCCGTGGCTACAGCGTCGATCTGCTGAACGCTATCGCGCAGAGCAGCGGCGTTCGCTTCGCGCCGCGCTGGGTCGCAGGCCCGCAACAGGCTGATGAACTGCTGGCGCAGCGTCAGGTGATGCTGCGGCTGACGCAGCCGCTCAACGGCGAAGCGACGCAAAACGCCACGCTGCCGGTCTGGCGCGCCCTATGGGGCATTTACAGCCGGCGCGACGCCAGCTTTAGCCGCTGGCACGATCTGTCGGGCAAACGCATCGGCCTGTTGCGCGACGACGTGGCGACGCAGCTGTTGCCGCCGGACGTGACGCCGCAGGTCTTTACCGATCGCGCCAGCCTGTACGACGCGCTGGCGAATGGGCAGATCGATGCGCTGGCCGATAACGTATTATCGGCGCGCTGGCGCATCGCCGGACGCTACGGCGATCGGCTACATCTCGCCTTCGCCGCCAGCGATATCGCCTGGCCGATCGCGCTGGGCGTAACCGCTGACCAGCCGCTGCTGCGTCCGCTGATCAACCGCGCGCTGCAGCAAATTCCCGTCGACACGCAGCGTCAGATGCGCGACGGCTGGCTGACGCCGCCGCAGCCGGGCAATGTGATGGCGATGCGCGCGCTGCCGCGGCTGGTGCTCGCCGCAGCGGGCGCGGCTATCCTCATTTTGCTGCTGCTGCTGGCGCGCCGTTACTGGCAGCAGCGTCGCGAACGGCTACAGCGTCAACAGGCCGAGCGCGCCAACGCGATGAAAAGCCAGTTTCTTGCCACCGTCAGCCATGAGTTACGCACGCCGATGCAGGCGATTCTGGGGCTGCTGGAGCTGGAAAAAGCGCGCTCCGCGAACCTGGCGCTGGTCTACAGCAGCGCCCGTTCGCTGCTGACGCTGCTGAACGATCTGCAGGATCACGCGCGTATTGAGAGCAACAGCTTTGCCCTTGCACCGCGTCCGCTGGCGCTGGGCGAATGGCTGGCGCAGCAGCAGCGCTTTTATCATCCGCTGATGCGTGCGGGCGGCCCGACGCTGAGCGTAGAGGCACTGACGCCGCTGCCGGATTGCGTGATGATCGATGCGGATCGGCTCCAGCAGGTGATCAACAACCTGATGACCAATGCGCTGAAATTTACCACCCAGGGCGAGATACGCCTGTCGCTTGCCGCCGACGAACGGCTGGTATTTACCCTGCGCGACAGCGGCAGCGGCATTCCGCCCGAGGAGCAGGCGAAGCTGTTCGATCCCTGGTATCAGGCACCGTCCGGCAAAAAGGTATCGGTGCAGGGCAGCGGGCTGGGGTTGTTTATCTGCCGGGAGATTGTGCAGCGCATGGGCGGCGACATCGCGCTGCGCTCGCAGCCCGGCAGAGGCACTGACGTGACGGTGACGCTGCCGCTGCAGCGCTGCGAGGTCGTGCCGCAGGAGAGCACCATTCTGCCCCGCTACGCCGCGCTGCGCGTCGCCATCGTCGACGATCATCCGGCGAATCTGCTGGTGTTGCAGCAGCAGCTGGCGCGGTTCGCGGTTGAAGCGGACTGTTTCGCCGAGGGGCGCGCCCTGCTGCGCGCCGACGCCGCTCAGCCCTACGATCTGCTGTTTATCGACCAGATGATGCCGCGCCCGGACGGCCAGCTGCTGCTGCGGCTGCTGCGTCGCCGCGACCGCCAGCGTCAGACGCGGCCGATGCGGGTGCTCTGCTCCGCCGATGCGCAGCTGCTCAGCCTGCCGCTGCAGGAGAACGAACGTGTGCTGATCAAGCCGGTGCAGCTCAGCGATCTCGCCACGCTGCTGGCGCATTTCGATCGGGACCCGCTGGCGGCGCTGGATGATAATCTGCGCCAGCTGGCGCAGCAGAACGAGAAATTTCTGGCGCGTCTCAGCCAGACCCTGCGCGACGCGTTGAACAACGATGTGGCGCGCATTACGGCGGCGCGCGCGGCAAACGACTGGACCCAGCTGGCGGAAGCGGCGCATCGCATGAAGGGAAGCTGGCTGCTGATCGGTATGCAAGAGGGCGCCGGGCTCTGTCAGCAGCTTGCCGATTGCGCTAAACAGCAGCAGGACGCGCCGGACGACTGGGATTTGCTACTATTACTCACCAACAGGCTACTGAAAAAACTGGACTCTTATGGCTCATAATCATTCTCATAGCGCGCCGGCAGGCAATCGTAAACGCCTCGCGGCCGCCTTCGCCGTCACGGCACTCTTTATGGTGGCGGAGGCGGTTGGCGGATGGATCTCCGACTCGCTGGCGCTGCTGGCCGATGCCGGTCATATGCTTACCGACGCCGCTGCGCTGCTGATGGCGCTGCTGGCGGTGCATTTCGCCCAGCGCAAACCCAACGCCCGTCACACCTTTGGCCTGCTGCGTCTTACCACGCTGGCGGCGTTCGTTAACGCAATCGCCCTGCTGGTGATCACCGCGCTTATCGTCTGGGAGGCGCTGCGTCGCTTTTATGAGCCGCAGCCGGTGACTGGCGGCCTGATGCTCGGCATCGCCGTTGCAGGCCTGCTGGCGAATATGCTCTCTTTCTGGCTGCTGCATCATGGCAGCGAGGAGAAGAACCTTAATGTGCGCGCCGCTGCCCTGCACGTAATGGGCGATCTACTTGGCTCGGTCGGCGCGATTGTAGCGGCGTTGATTATTCTTTATACCGGCTGGACGCCCATCGATCCGATTCTGTCGCTGCTGGTGTCGCTACTGGTGCTGCGCAGCGCCTGGGCGCTGCTGCGCGAAAGCCTGCACGAACTGCTGGAGGGCGCGCCGGAAGTGATCGATGCGGAAAAGCTGACGCGCGATTTAACGCTGAATATTCCCGAAGTGCGCAACGTGCACCATGTACACGTCTGGCAGGTGGGCGAGAAACCCGTGGTAACGCTGCACGTGCATGTGATCCCGCCTTACGATCACGATGCGCTGCTGCAGCGTATCCATCACTATCTGCACCAGAAGTATCAAATTGAACACGCTACGGTGCAGATGGAGTATCAGCCTTGCGCCACGCCCGACTGCGATCTTGGCTTTAGCGGTGGCTCAGCGCCGGAGCATCACCATCATCACGGCGAACATGCGCATTCTCACTGACGCGCCAGCGCGCGCGAGCCATGCTGGCGCGCGCTCGCTATCCACATGCGCGAACCGTTAACCGCAATCAGCGTCAGGATCACATACTCCAGCGCCATGGCGTAGACGCCCTGACGCGCGAAAATCATTACGCTGATAATGTCGATAACCACCCACAGCAGCCAGTTTTCGACATATTTGCGCGTCATCAGGATCATCGCCACGATGGAGAGCACCATCATGCTGGCATCCCAGAACGGAAAGGCATCGGGCTGCAGCGTCGGCATCGTGACCTGCAGGCCAAGCGCGTTCATCAGCGATACGGCGATCTGGCTCAGGAAGGCGAAGACCGGATCGATATAGCGCGTCATCAGCGCAATGGCGATAACGCAGACCGCTCCCCAGCCCAGCGCTTTCGGCAGCGGCAGCCAGCGGATTTTCAGCGCAGCCTGGCGATCGTCGGTTTGCCGGCTCCATGCGTACCAGCCATAAACATTCGCGACGAAGAAGAAAAGCTGCAGCAGCAGGCTGGCGTAGAGCTGAATCTGAAAGAAGATTGCGGCGAACAGCGTGACGTTGATCAGGCCGAACGGATAGTTGATGACTTTCTCCAGGCTGGCGAGCCAGATGCAGAGCAGTCCCGCCAGCGTGCCGATGGCTTCAATCCAGGAAAGATCGTAGCCGCCCGCGCCGAGCGGAATATGAACCAGGATATTGCTTGTACTGAAAAAATCCATCATCTGTTCCTCAGGCGTTCCCTTTTACCTTAAGTTTGAGTTCCGCAGCAAAGGATAGCATGCGGTCGAGCGGCAATAATGCCGCCTCGCGCAGCGCGGCATCAACCTCTATTTCATGCTGCGCGCCGCCCTGCTCCAGCCCTTCGGCAATCGCTTTTAGGCCGTTCATCGCCATCCAGGGGCAGTGCGCGCAGCTGCGGCAGGTGGCGCCCTCGCCTGCGGTAGGTGCTTCCAGCAGCGTTTTTTCCGGCACCGCCTGCTGCATTTTGTAGAAGATGCCGCGATCGGTCGCCACGATCATTTGCGGATGCGGCAGCCGCTGCGCCGCCTGAATCAGCTGGCTGGTCGAGCCGACCGCGTCGGCCAGATCGACCACCGCCTGCGGCGATTCCGGATGCACCAGCACCGCCGCGTCGGGATAGAGCGCTTTCATGCGCAGCAGCGCCTGGGTTTTGAATTCGTCATGCACAATGCAGGCGCCCTGCCAGCAGAGCACGTCCGCGCCGGTTTTTTGCGTAACGTAGCGGCCGAGATGGCGATCCGGCGCCCAGATGATCTTTTCGCCCAGGCTGTCGAGATGGTCGATCAGCTCAACCGCAATGCTGGAGGTCACAACCCAGTCAGCGCGCGCTTTGACCGCCGCCGAGGTGTTGGCGTAGACCACCACGGTACGGTCGGGATGGGCGTCGCAAAAAGCGGTGAACTCTTCAATAGGGCAGCCGAGATCGAGGGAACATTCCGCCTGCAGCGTCGGCATCAGCACCGTTTTTTCCGGGCTGAGGATTTTGGCGGTTTCGCCCATAAAACGCACGCCCGCCACCAGCAGCGTTGAGGCGGGATGGGTGCTGCCGAAGCGCGCCATCTCCAGCGAGTCCGCTACGCAGCCGCCGGTCTCTTCCGCCAGCGCCTGGATTTCCGGATCGGTGTAGTAGTGAGCCACTATCACCGCATTGCGTTCTTTTAACAGCCGCTTGATTTTTCTGAGGTAAAATTCTTTTTCATGAGCACTGAGCCGCGCGGGTTTCGCCGGAAAGGGCCAGGCTGCGTTTTCTGTATCGAATAAAGCACTCATCACACCGCTCTCGTTTTATCAAATGAACGAAAATCATTTAAAACGGCGGATATGAGCGCTCATCCCGCCATCGTGTTTTATATGCTAAACACGATAGCGGAAACGCTCAGCGGTGTCGTGCTCTTTTTTAAGCGGAAGCTTAGCGCGGCTCCTCTGTGAACAGCGGCAGCACGCCCGCCTTTTGCGGCATTTCCAGATCCAGCAGAAAGGCTTTGACCTCCAGCCCACCGGCAAAGCCGGTGAGTTTGCCGTTGGCGCCGATAACGCGATGACAGGGCGCGACGATGGAGAGAGGATTTCTGCCGTTCGCCGCCCCCACCGCGCGCACCGCCTGCGGGTGGCCGATCTGGCGGGCGATTTCGCTGTAGCTGCGCGTTTCCCCAAAGGGGATCGCCACCAGCGCGTTCCACACTTTTTTCTGAAACTCGGTGCCGACGAAGTCGAGCGGCAGCGTAAAGCAGCGGCGTTCGCCGGCAAAATATTCCCGCAGCTGACGCTCGGCTTCAATAAGGACTGGATGCGCCTCATCGCGCGTTTGCGGCAGAAAGCGCGAGCCATGCGGGTCGTCGTTTTTCCACAGGATGGCTGCAAGCCCGCGCTCGCTCGCCACCAGTTTCAGTTCGCCCACCGGCGTGGAGACAAGTTTGAAGTGATACATGATGCCGTTCTCCCGGTTTGAGACAGTCTCTATTGTCGCATTTTATCCATGGCGCGCTGGCCGTTTTCGGTCATCAGGCTAAACTGCTTTGCTGTCCGAAAACAGCGAGTCTGCATCAGAAACCGGGTATAGGCTCTGTTTATTTGCAGGAGTCATCATGTTCGATTCTGAGATTGCTTATCAGGCGTTAACCTCACGCGATACCCGTTTCGACGGCGTTTTTTTCGTTGGCGTCACGTCGACCGGCATTTACTGCCGCCCCATCTGTCCGGTTAAAGCGCCGCAGCAGAAGAACTGCCTGTTTTTCGCCAGCGCTGAAGCGGCGGAGAAGGCCCATTTTCGCCCCTGTTTGCGCTGTCGGCCCGAACTCGCGCCGGGCAATGCGCCGGTTGACCAGCCTCACCGCGTGGCGGATCGGCTGATTCAGCGTATTGAAGAGGGCATGCTGGAGGAGCGCGAGGGGCTGGAGGCGATCGCCGCCGAGTTTGGCGTTAGCCTGCGTCAGCTGCGCCGTATCGTGCAGCAGGAACTTGGCGTATCGCCGCTGGAGCTGAAGCAGACGCGCCGTATGCTGCTGGCGAAGCAGCTGCTGACGGAGACGCAGCTGCCGGTGACGGAAGTGGCCTACGCCAGTGGTTTCAGCAGCCTGCGTCGCTTTAACGACGTGTTTCAGGCGCGCTATCGCATGACGCCGAGCGCGCTGCGAAAAGGCATCAGCGCCGCGACGCGCGCGCAGCCGGGCGACAGCGCCACGCTGCGCCTGGTGTATCGCCCGCCCTATGACTGGGAGGCGATGCTGGCCTTTTTGCAGACGCACGTCATGAAAGAGGTCGAGGCGGTGCAGGATGGCACCTACCGGCGAACCGTGGCGCTGGGCCGCTGTCGCGGCTGGGTCAGCGTGTCGCATTTACCTGAAAAGAGCGCGCTGCAGGTCACCTTTTCCACTTCGCTGACGCCGGTGTTGCCGCTGCTGCTTCGAAGACTGCGCGATCTTTTTGACCTCAACGCCCAGCCGCAGATAATCGCCGCCTGTCTGGCTCAGGATGCGCTGCTGGCGCCCAGCCTGCTGGCGCATCCCGGCTTACGCGTGCCGGGCGCATTCGACGCGTTTGAGCTTGGCGTGCGCGCTATCATCGGCCAGCAGGTGACGGTTAAGGCCGCTACCACCGTCAGCAGCCGCTTTGCCGCCGCTTTTGGCGAACCCTGCGAGACGCCCTTCCCCGATCTGACACGTTACACAGCCCAGCCAGAGCGCATTGCCAGCCTGACGGTAGACGATGTTGCACCGCTGGGTATCGTCAGCGCGCGCTCACGCGCCATTATCGCCTTCGCGCAGGCGTGCGCATCAGGAACGCTGCGTTTTAACGCCACTCAGTCGCCCGAGACGGTAATGAAGCAGCTGGTGGCGCTGCCGGGCATTGGCCCCTGGACAGCGCACTATATTGCCATGCGCGCGCTGCGCTGGCCGGACGCTTTCCCCAAAGAGGATATTGCCATCCGCAATAATCTTGGCGGCCTGAAGCCGTCCGAGGCGGAGGCGCGCTCCCAACAGTGGCGTCCGTGGCGCAGCTATGCGGTGATGCATATCTGGGAGAGCCTTACGGCTGCGAAGACGAAGAAGACGTCGTAACGGGGAAGAGGATGCAGAAACAGAATTTGCCCTGCGCAGGCTCTCATCCTGCACGTTAAGCTCAGGTGCGCAGAAACGAAAAAAGCGCCTATAAGGCGCTTTTTCCTGAATTGGTGGGTCGTGCAGGATTTGCCTCGGCCCGTCCGGGGCCTCGCCCTGCGGGTGATGCTTCGCATCAGCCTGAATCGCTCCGGCGATTCAGTCGAACCTGCGCAGTTTCTCATCCTGCACGTTAACCTTGTGTGCGCAGAAACGAAAAAAGCGCCCGTTGGGCGCTTTTCTCTGAATTGGTGGGTCGTGCAGGATTCGAACCTGCGACCAATTGATTAAAAGTCAACTGCTCTACCGACTGAGCTAACGACCCGCTTGGGGCTTACAACCCGCAAACATGAAGCCTGCGAAAAGATGGTGGGTCGTGCAGGATTCGAACCTGCGACCAATTGATTAAAAGTCAACTGCTCTACCGACTGAGCTAACGACCCATCTTTAGGTTGTGAAGCGATGCTGAAGTTTCTCAGCAACAGAGAAAAGAACCTGTTCGCTGAGAAGATGGTGGGTCGTGCAGGATTCGAACCTGCGACCAATTGATTAAAAGTCAACTGCTCTACCGACTGAGCTAACGACCCATCTTCAGGCTTGCCAGACACATTTGCAATCTGTCCCGGCAACGGCGGCATATATTACTGATTTACCGAGGTAGCGCAACCCTTATTTTCCACCAGCGGCGTCAACTGCTTACCTTTCATGCTGCCAGACCAGAAATCAGGCAAAATCCGGTGCTGGCTGCACAAATTACAGCCCGTCGAGACGTTTTTGCGCCTGCTTTGCTGAATCGGTATTGGGGTAAAGTTTGATCACCTGCTGGTAAACCGCTTTGGCTTTCGCCGTGTCGTTTTTCTCCTGCATGATGACGCCAACCTTTAGCAACGCTTCAGAGGCTTTCGGCGACTTCGGGTAATTTTTCACCACGGTGGCGTAATAATAAGCCGCGTCGTCTTTTTTACCTTTGTTGTAATTCAACTGACCCAGCCAGTAATTGGCGTTCGGCTGGTAGGTTGAATCAGGATAGCGCTTCACCCACGCCTGCAGCGCCGCGATCGCCTGGTCATAATGTTTCTTTTCCAGAATCAGCGCTACCGCAGCGTTATAGTCGCTGTTAGCGTCGCCGCTCTGCACCGGCGCGCCTGATGAGGCCGCTGCGGCGCCTGCGCCCGCACTGGCCGCCGCACCCGCATCTGCATCAGCGCCTGCCGCCGGTGCGGCAGCGCCGCTTTGCGCCCCATTATTCGCGCCGCTGCTGCTCAGGCTGTCGATCTGCTGATAGAGCTGCTTTTGCCGCTCGATGACCTGATTAAGCTGGTAGCTGTTTTGCTGGATTTGCCCGCGCAGAGAATCGATATCGCTTTGGTTATCGCTCATCTGCTGCTGCAGTTGCTGCAGAAGCTGAGCCTGGGCATTGGAAATTCGTTCAAGATTGGTGACACGGTCTTCGACCGAGCCAGAGCCGACGCTACTGATTGACGCCTGGGCATTAGCGGCCCAGGGGGCCGCTACGCCAACCAGTAACGACAGACCCAACAGATGAAGTCTGAAGTTACTAATCATGTGATTCTCTTAGTAGACCAGAACGGCACGACGGTTTTTAGAGTAAGCCGCTTCGTCATGACCCAGAACAGCCGGTTTCTCTTTACCGTAAGAGACGATAGACATCTGGTCAGCTGACACGCCTTTGCCCTGCAGGTACATCTTCACGGCGTTAGCACGACGCTCGCCCAGTGCGATGTTGTATTCCGGCGTACCGCGCTCATCCGCGTGACCTTCGATGGTCACTTTATATGACGGGTTGCCGCGCAGGAAGGCTGCGTGCTGGTCCAGCATCTGAGCGTAATCAGACTGCACGTCATATTTATCCAGACCGAAGTAAACGATGTTGTTCTGCTGCAGCTGCTGCATCTGCAGACGCGCCTGCTCGTCAGAAGACATGTTGCCGCTGCCGTTCATGCCAGAACCGTTGCCGTAAGCGCCATCAGCGCCCATGCCAGTCTGGTCGTTATTGTTGTTTTTGTGTGAGCTACAAGCGGCTACAGCCAGAACCGGCAGAGCCAGCATCAACCCTTTCAGCACTTTGTTCAGTTGCATTTCAAAATCCCATTATTGTTAGATGTTTGCTTAACCCGCAGAAGCGGATATCACAGATACGGCGACCAGGCAGGGAATTTAACCTGTCCATCGGTTGCCGGAAGACGCGCTTTGAAACGCCCATCGGTTGAGACCAACTGCAACACGGAACCCATCCCCTGAGTAGAGCTATAGATTACCATCGTGCCGTTCGGTGCCAGGCTTGGCGTTTCATCCAGGAACGTGTTCGTCAACGTTTGGACGGCACCCGTTTCCAGATCTTGTTTGGCGACGTGCTGCGCACCACCGCTGGTGCTGATCATCACCATAGACTTACCATCGGTTGAGACGTCCGCATCCTGGTTCTGTGCTCCTTCCCAGGTAATACGCTGCGGCGTGCCACCGTTGATGCCAATTTTGTAGATTTGCGGCGCGCCAGCCTGGTCCGAGGTATAGGCCAGCGTCTGGCTGTCCGGGAACCAGGTCGGTTCGGTGCTGTTATAGCGTCCGTCGGTTACCTGACGCGTCTGGCCAGAGCCCAAATCCATTACGTAAAGGTTAAGACTGCCGGTTTTCGACAGGGCGAACGCCAGTTTGGAGCCGTCCGGAGAGAACGCCGGCGCGCCGTTGTGACGCGGATAAGAAGCGACCTGACGGATAGCGCCGTTAGAGAGCGTCTGCACCACCAGCGCCGATTTGCCGCTTTCAAAGGTAACGTAAGCAACTTTGGAACCGTCCGGCGACCATGCAGGCGACATCAGCGGCTGCGGCGAGCGATGCACCACAAACTGGTTGTAACCATCGTAATCCGCTACGCGCAGCTCATACGGGAACTGGCCGCCGTTGGTCTGCACGACGTAGGCGATACGGGTGCGAAACGCGCCCTTGATGCCCGTCAGCTTTTCAAACACTTCGTCGCTGGCAGTGTGTGCCGCATAGCGCAGCCACTGTTTCGTGACCTTGAAGGAGTTCTGGGCGATAACATTGCCCGGCGAACCGGCGGTATCGACCAGCTGGTAAGAGACCTGATAGCTGCCGTCCGGGTTCGACTGAACCTGACCGACGACTACCGCGTCGATGCCCAGCGCGGTCCATGCCGCAGGCTGAACTTCCTGGGCGCTGGTCGGCTGCTGCGGCAGACGAGAGACATCCAGCGGATTAAACTTGCCGCTGTTGCGCAGGTCAGCGCCGACGATGCCGCCGACATCTTCCGGCGCCGCGCCGGAACCTGCCCATTTAAAAGGCACAACGCCAATTGGACGGGCCGTGTTGACGCCCTGTGTAATTTCGATGCGGACTTCTGCATGCAGCATGGCCGCCCACAACAGTATAAAAAAGCCTAACGTGACACGAAGAGCTTGCTTCATCTTATCTCCCTTATCTGAACCTCAGTCCACGATAACTGGCACAGTTCCTGAAAAACATGACTTCTGTTTGTTTACGGCTTAACCATAGATCAAGCTGACGTAAGATACTGCATTATTGCGGCTTGAAATCCAGCGGCGCGTTCTTAAAGACCTGATAAACGTCCTGCGTCGGCGGTTTAGGAATACGCGCCTGACGCGCGGCCGCTAACGCCGCCTGACAGAGCGCGGGATCGCCCCCTTCCGCTTTGGCGTCAATCAGCAAACCATCCGGCGCCAGCTTGATGCGCAGCGTACAGGTACGACCCTTGTAGTTTTCCCAATCGTAAAACTTACTCTGGATCGCTGCCTGGATCTGGCCCGCATAGTTGCTGATATCCGCACCGGACGCGCCCGATTTTTTCTGGTTGCCCTGTCCTGCCGGCGCGCCGCCGCTGGCGTTGCCGCTCTTCGGTGCATTTTTGCCGGAGGTAAGGCCGCCAAGCAGATCGTCGACGTCGCTGCTGTTTTTCGCCGCTTCCGCCGCTGCTTTTTTCTTCGCATCGGCTTTCGCTTTAGCCGCTGCTTCCGCTTTGGCCTTCGCCTCGGCTGCTGCTTTCTCTTTCGCAGCTTCCGCTTTTTCTTTGGCTTCCTGCGCGGCCTTCTCTTTCGCCGCTTCAGCTTTCTCTTTCGCTTCCTGAGCGGCCTTCTCTTTCGCCGCTTCGGCTTTCTCTTTCGCTTCCTCAGCGGCCTTCTCTTTCGCCGCCTCGGCTTTTTCTTTCGCTTCCTGCGCGGCTTTCGCTTTGGCATCCGCCGCCGCTTTTGCTTTCGCCTGCGCCTCAGATTTCGCCTTCGCGTCGGCAGCCGCTTTGGCGTCCGCAACCGCTTTCTCTTTCGCGGCGGCCGCGGCTGCGGCTTTCGCCTGCTCTTCCGCCTTTTTCTTCGCGTCGGCGGCAGCCTGTTTCGCCTGCTCTTCTGCTTTCTGCTTCGCTTCAGCGGCGGCTTTCGCCTGCGCCTGCGCTTCAGCTTTCGCATCAGCTTTGGCTTGCGCGGCGGCCGCTTCAGCTGCTTTCTGCTGCTCCTGCGCCGCTTTAGCAGCCGCTTCCGCCTGTTTCTGCTGCTCAGCCTGCTCTTTGGCCGCTTCCTGCGCCTGAAGACGCTCTTTTTCCAGCTCCTTCAGGCGTTGCTGTTCGGCGGCCTGCTTCTGCTGCAGCTCTTCAGCCTGCTGCTGCGCCTGCTTCTGACGCTGCTGCTCGGCGCGCTGGCTGTCGCTTTTCTGGTTCTGCTGACGATTGTACTGTTCCACTACAGCGCCGGGATCGACCATTACCGCGTCGATATCGCTGCCGCCGCCACCGCCGCTCGCCTCAATATTCTCGTTGAACGAGCTCCAGACCAGCAGCGCGATCAGCACGACGTGCAGAGCTACCGATATAATTATCGCGCGCTTTAACTTCTCGTTTTGCTCGGTTGCCTTCGACACACTCGGTTCCCAAAAAACGGTTCGACTTTAAATCGGCTGCGTCATCAAACCGACAGATTTAACGCCTGCCTGATGCAGCAGGTTAAGCGCTTTAATAATTTCGTCGTAAGGCACATCCTTTGCGCCGCCAATTAAAAAGACGGTTTTTGGATTCGCCTCAATGCGACGCTGCGCCTCGCTTACCACCTGTTCCGGCGGCAGCTGCTCCATACGATCGTGATCCACCACCAGGCTGTACTGGCCAACGCCCGAAACTTCTACAATCACCGGCGGATTATCGTCGCTGGAGACCGTTTTCGAATCAGTGGCGTCCGGCAGATCCACTTCTACGCTCTGGGTGATAATCGGCGCTGTCGCCATAAAGATCAGCAGCAGCACCAGCAGGACGTCGAGCAGCGGAACGATATTGATTTCCGATTTCAGGTCGCGGCGGCCGCGACCACGTACTCTGGCCATGAGTTACCTCCGCTTACTTAGCGTTATCGCTGGAGAAAGCCTGACGGTGTAGGATGGCCGTGAACTCTTCCATAAAGTTGTCGTAGCCCTGCTCCAGCTTATTGACGCGCTGGTTCAGTCGGTTATAGGCCATGACTGCCGGGATCGCGGCGAACAGACCGATCGCGGTAGCGATCAGCGCTTCGGCGATGCCTGGCGCAACCATCTGCAGCGTCGCCTGTTTTACTGCGCCCAGCGCGATAAAGGCGTGCATGATGCCCCAGACGGTGCCGAACAGGCCGATATAGGGGCTGATAGAGCCGACGGTACCGAGGAAAGGAATATGGTTCTCCAGAGTTTCCAGCTCGCGGTTCATTGAGATGCGCATGGCGCGGCTGGCGCCTTCGACCACCGCTTCAGGCGCGTGGCTGTTAGCTCGATGCAGACGGGCGAACTCTTTGAAGCCGGCGTAGAAAATCTGTTCTGAACCGCTCAGCTCTTCGCGACGTCCCTGGCTCTCCTGGTAGAGACGGGAAAGCTCAATGCCAGACCAGAATTTGTCTTCGAACGCTTCCGCCTCGCGTCCCGCCGCATTCAAAATACGGGTGCGCTGAATAATGATGGCCCAGGAGGCAATGGAAAAGCCGATCAAAATCAACATGATAAGTTTGACCAGAAGGCTCGCCTTCAGGAACAAATCAAGAATGTTCATGTCAGTCACTGCTTGAACTCCGCGACAATAGACTTGGGAAGCGCAATCGGCTTCATAAGATGTGGGTTAATGCAGGCAATCAGGACTTCTGCTTCATTCAGGACTTTGCCTTCTGCATTCACGATACGCTGGGAAAATGTCATGGTCGCGCGCGTCATCGCGGTGACTTCGCTCTGGATTTCCAGAAGGTCATCAAGACGTGCCGCCGAAACATAGTCCACCGTTATGCGCCGCACCACAAAAGCAACCTGCTCTTCCAGCAGAGTTTGCTGATTGAAATGGTGCTGACGCAACATCTCGGTACGTGCTCGTTCATAAAAAGCGATATAGCTGGCATGGTAAACCACGCCACCGGCGTCGGTATCTTCGTAATAGACCCGAACCGGCCAGCGAAACAGCGTTGTACTCACTCTACATCCCGGTCTCGTTTTTAAACGTTGCTACTATACGCAAGAGATTTGGGGTTGGGAATGGGATGCCAGAGCCAGGAGAAAATAATTATCGGACGGAAACAAACGGAAGGATTTTCAGTAGATTTCTTGACCTGCCGCTGACAATACTCCACAGCCAGCGGCGGCTGTTACGCGTTAGCGCCAGAACCAGTAGAGAGCCAGCAGCAGGACGATCAGGGCCACCGGCGGCGAGAAGAGCGCCTGCCAGCGCGTGCGGCGCGGGTGAAAGCCTACGCCGTGGATCACGCCGGCGCATACCGCCCAGATCACCAGAATGCCTTGCCATACCGACAGGGTGCTGGTGCTCGCAGCATAGCGCGAGGGATCCCAGAACAAACAGCCCGCCACAATCAGCGCCAGAATGAGCGAAAGGGCCCGCAGGGGCCCTTTGTTCATCAGACGATATGCCGTCCGAATCAGCTTGCGCATCAGGCACGCTCGTCCTGTGCGGCGCTCTCTTCAACATGCTCAAGCGCCAGCGCGGTGATCACGCCAAAAGCGCAGGCCAGCAGGGTGCCGAGAATCCAGGCAAAATACCACATGCGTCGTCTCCTTAATCAGTAGAGAGAGTGCGTATTGCGCTCAATATGTTCTTTCGTGATACGCCCGTACATCTTGTAGTAGCACCAGCTGGTATAGGCCAGAATAATGGGCACGAAGATGATGGCGGCAACGGTCATAACCGTCAGCGTGCGCTGGCTCGAGGTGGAATCCCACATCGTCAGGCTCATGCCGGGTTCGATGCTCGACGGCATGACAAACGGAAACAGCGCGATACCTGCGGTCATAATGACGCACGCCAGCGTCAGCGATGAGCTGACAAACGCCCAGCCGCCCTTCTCGCTGCGCGAGAACATCACCGTCAGCAACGGCAGCACCACGCCGAGCAGCGGAAAGAGCCACAGCGCCGGCATATCGTTAAAGTTCGCCAGCCAGGCGCCCGCCTCGCGTACAACGGTTTTTCCCAGCGGGTTCGACGCCGCGTGGTGATCGATAGCGCTGGTGATGACATAACCATCGATGCCATATTTCACCCAGACGCCCGCCAGCACGAAGCAGACCATCATCACCAGCGCGGCGACCTGTGACACGGCGCGCGAACGCAGATGCAGTTCGCCGGTGGTGCGCATCTGCAAATAGGTCGCGCCCTGCGTCAGAATCATCGCTACGCTGATTACGCCCGCCAGCAGCCCGAACGGATTGAGCAGCTGGAAAAAGTTGCCGGTGTAGTCGAGGCGTAAATATTCATCCGCATGGAACGGCACGCCCTGCAACAGATTGCCGAACGCCACGCCAATCACCAGCGGCGGAACGAAGCTGCCAAGAAAGATGCCCCAGTCCCACATGCCGCGCCAGCGCATATCTTCAATTTTAGAACGATAATCGAAACCTACCGGACGAAAAAAGAGGGACGCCAGCACCAGAATCATCGCCACGTAGAAACCAGAGAAGGCGGCGGCATAGACCATCGGCCAGGCAGCGAACAGCGCGCCGCCTGCGGTGATCAGCCAGACCTGGTTACCATCCCAGTGCGGCGCGATGCTGTTGACCATAATGCGGCGTTCGGTATCGTCGCGTCCCATCAGGCGCGTCAGCATGCCGACGCCCATATCAAAACCGTCTGCCACGGCGAAGCCCACCAGCAAGATGCCGACCAGCAGCCACCAGACAAAGCGCAGAACTTCATAATCAAACATGGTTGCTCTCCTTAACCGCGTACCGGCTCAGCCGCCGTCGGGACCTGCTCATGGTGATATCGTCCGGTTTTCAGGCTGCTCGGACCGAGGCGTGCGAATTTAAACATCAGATACATTTCCGCCACGAGGAACAGCGTATAGAGACCGCAAATCAGCAGCATGGAAAAGAGCAAATCGCCTACGGTCAGTGAGGAGTTGGCCACCGAGGTCGGCAGCACTTCGCCGATCGCCCAGGGTTGACGGCCATATTCGGCGACAAACCAGCCCGCCTCCACCGCGATCCACGGCAGCGGAATGCCGTACAGCGCCGCCTTCAGCAGCCAGCGATGCTTGCCGATACGGTTGCGGATCACGCTCCAGAACGAGAAGGTGATGATGCCCAGCAGCAGCACGCCCGCCAGCACCATAATGCGGAAGGCGAAATAGAGCGGCGCTACGCGCGGAATAGAATCTTTGACCGCCTGCTGGATCTGCGCTTCAGTCGCATCCGCCACGTTCGGCGTGTAGCGTTTCAGCAGCATGCCGTAGCCCAGATCCTGTTTGCTCTGGTTAAACGCTTCGCGCACCGCCGGATCTTCGCTGCCGCTGCGCAGCTGATTCAGCAGCGCATAGGCTTTCATGCCGTTGCGGATACGCACCTCATGCTGCGCCATCAAATCTTTCAGGCCGGTTACCGGCGTATCGATAGATCGCGTCGCAATCAGGCCGAGCAGCCAGGGGATTTGCACCGCATCGGCGTTTTCATGTTTTTCCTGATTTGGCAGGCCGAACAGCGTAAAGGCCGCTGGTGCAGGCTGGGTTTCCCATTCTGCCTCAATGGCGGCGAGCTTGGTTTTCTGCACGTCGCCCATTTCGTAGCCCGACTCATCGCCCAGCACAATTACCGAGAGCACCGCAGCCATGCCGAAGCTGGCGGCGATAGCGAAAGAGCGTTTCGCGAAGGCGACATCGCGTCCTTTAAGCAGATACCAGGCGCTGATGCCGAGGATAAAAATGGCGCCGGTGGTGTAGCCCGCCGCGACGGTATGCACGAATTTCACCTGCGCTACCGGGTTAAGCACCAGGTCGGAGAAGCTCAGCATCTCCATGCGCATGGTTTCATAGTTGAATTCAGAGGCGATGGGATTCTGCATCCAGCCGTTCGCCACCAGGATCCAGAGCGCCGAGAGGTTAGATCCCAACGCCACCAGCCAGGTGACCGCCAGATGCTGAGTTTTACCCAGACGATCCCAGCCGAAGAAAAACAGGCCGACAAAGGTGGATTCCAGGAAGAACGCCATTAACCCTTCGATGGCGAGCGGCGCACCGAAAATGTCGCCGACGTAGTGAGAGTAATAAGACCAGTTGGTTCCGAACTGAAACTCCATGGTCAGGCCGGTGGCCACGCCCAGCGCAAAGTTAATTCCAAATAACTTGCCCCAGAATTTGGTCATATCTTTATAGATTTGTTTACCGCTGAGGACGTAAACCGTTTCCATAATTGCCAGCAAAAACGCCATACCGAGCGTTAACGGGACAAACAGGAAATGGTACATCGCCGTTAAGGCAAACTGTAAACGCGACAGCTCGACGATATCTAACATAATGACTCCTTGCTCCTCGCATGACCTTATTCTGCGAATAACAACGGCGAACAGCAGGTATAGACGCAGAGAATAAGATTCAGGAACGACTGATTATTGATTCCAGTTTTTTTGTTACCGACGGCTCACAGTGAACCGCGGCCCGACGTGAGCGAGTAACGGTAGTGAAACTTCCCCTAAAAGCATCGTCAGTCCGTTCCGGGCAGGCGAGAGAACAACTGCCGCCATCCATTAATTGATGTCTGGCGCAATCTCCTGGATGTTTCTGGAAATGACTGAATTGATGCAGCGCAATTAAAACCGGTTGGCTTACGCTTTGCCAGCGGTAAAGTTTGTTAAATATAGAGAAGTTTTGATCTGGATTAACGCTTTTAATTTCCAGATATGTAGTCTGAAGATTAATGTTAATTAGTTGTCACAGAGAAATGGCATAATTTAGAAAAGCATTACTTTTAATTTTACTTTTTAACCCCACTCCCTAAAAGACACTCCTTTTTCCCACCCCATCAGCCTCTTTTGAACCACTCTGTAAAGAACGTTCCGCCGCGCTGTTTTTTTCCGGCAAAAAAAAGCCACCCCGAAGGGTGGCCTGATTGCTGATGCATAGCCCGCTTATTTCGCTGGCAGCACCGCTTTTACCGCGTCGCCGATATCCGCCAGGCTGCGAACGGTTTTCACGCCTGCCGCTTCCAGCGCAGCGAACTTCTCGTCCGCCGTACCTTTGCCACCGGCAATGATGGCGCCTGCGTGGCCCATACGTTTGCCTTTCGGCGCGGTCACGCCTGCGATATAGCCGACAACCGGCTTGGTGACGTGTTCTTTAATAAACGCCGCCGCCTCTTCTTCCGCGCTGCCGCCGATCTCGCCGATCATAACGATCGCTTCGGTCTGCGGGTCATCCTGGAACATTTTCAGGATGTCGATGAAGTTAGAGCCTGGGATCGGGTCGCCGCCGATGCCGACACAGGTAGACTGGCCGTAGCCGATGTCTGTGGTCTGCTTCACCGCTTCATAGGTCAGGGTACCGGAACGCGACACGATGCCGACGCGGCCTGGCTGGTGAATGTGGCCCGGCATGATGCCGATTTTGCATTCGCCTGGGGTGATCACGCCCGGACAGTTTGGTCCGATCATGCGCACACCCGCTTCGTCCAGCTTCATTTTCACCGTCAGCATATCCAGCGTCGGGATGCCTTCGGTAATGGTAATGATCAGCTTGATGCCTGCGTCGATCGCTTCCAGGATGCCGTCTTTACAGAACGGCGCGGGAACATAGATTACCGTTGCAGTCGCGCCGGTCGCTTCTACCGCTTCACGTACGGTGTTGAACACCGGCAGACCCAGATGCGTGGTGCCGCCTTTGCCCGGCGTTACGCCGCCGACCAGCTGCGTGCCATAAGCCAGCGCCTGCTCAGAGTGGAAAGTCCCCTGACCGCCAGTGAAACCCTGGCAAATCACTTTAGTGTTTTTGTCGATCAGAATAGACATTATTTCCCCTCCGCAGCCGCAACAACGCGCTGTGCCGCGTCAGTCAGGCTGGTTGCTGCAATGATGTTCAGTCCGCTGTCCGCCAGTTTCTGCGCGCCCAGCTCGGCGTTGTTTCCTTCCAGACGTACCACAACCGGTACGTTGACGCCTACTTCAGCGACGGCGCCGATGATGCCGTCAGCGATCAGGTCGCAGCGCACGATGCCGCCGAAGATGTTAACGAAGACCGCTTTTACCGCGTCGTCGGAGAGGATAATTTTAAAGGCTTCAGTTACGCGCTCTTTGGTCGCGCCGCCGCCCACGTCAAGGAAGTTAGCCGGCTGGCCGCCGTGGTGCTTCACGATGTCCATGGTGCCCATCGCCAGACCTGCGCCGTTAACCATACAGCCGATGTTGCCTTCCAGCGCGACGTAGTTCAGTTCCCACTGCGTTGCGTGCGCTTCGCGCGGATCTTCCTGGCTCGGATCGCGCATTTCGCGCAGCTCCGGCTGACGGAACAGCGCATTGCCGTCCACGCCCAGTTTGCCGTCGAGGCAGACCAGATCGCCCTGCTTAGTGATCACCAGCGGGTTGATCTCAACCAGCGCCAGGTCGCGCTCCAGGAACATGGTAGCCAGGCCCATAAAGATTTTAGTGAACTGGCTGACCTGCTTGCCGGTCAGGCCCAGTTTGAACGCCAGCTCGCGGCCCTGATAAGGCTGCGGACCGGTCAGCGGATCGAGCGCCATTTTGTGGATCAGGTGCGGCGTTTCTTCCGCTACTTTCTCAATCTCAACGCCGCCTTCGGTCGAGGCCATAAAGACCACGCGACGGGTAGCGCGATCGACTACCGCGCCCAGATAGAGTTCCTGATCGATATCGGTCGCCGCTTCAACCAGGATCTGGTTTACCGGCTGGCCTTCTGCGTCAGTCTGATAGGTCACCAGGCGTTTGCCCAGCCAGTTTTCAGCGAAAGTACGGATATCTTCCTTGCTGTTGACCACTTTCACGCCGCCCGCTTTACCGCGTCCGCCGGCATGAACCTGACATTTAACTACCCACGGGCCTGCACCAATTTTAGAGGCCGCTTCTTCCGCTTCGCGTGGCGTAGTACAGGCGTAGCCCGTTGGTGCCGGCATACCATACCGTGCAAACAGCTGTTTCGCCTGGTATTCGTGTAAGTTCATGATGTTCTATCCATTCAGGTCTGAAAAGAGTAATAAAGTTGGGCGCGCGTTCAACCGGCGCGCCCGGCGAAAATCAGACGTCCAGCAGCAGACGCGCCGGATCTTCCAGCAGCTCTTTCACCGCCACCAGATAGCCGACTGATTCGCGGCCGTCGATCAGACGGTGATCGTATGAGAGCGCCAGATACATCATCGGCAGCACCACAACCTGACCATTCACCGCCATCGGACGATCCTTGATGGCATGCATGCCCAGGATGGCGCTCTGCGGCGGGTTGATGATCGGCGTCGACATCAGTGAGCCGAAGACGCCGCCGTTGGTGATGGTGAAGTTACCGCCGGTCAGCTCTTCAACCGTCAGCTTGCCGTCGCGGCCTTTCACTGCCAGCTCTTTAATTTTCTTCTCGATGTCCGCCATGCTCAGCGCGTCAACATCTTTCAGCACCGGCGTCACCAGGCCGCGCGGCGTGGAGACTGCGATGCTGACGTCGAAGTAGTTGTGGTAAACCACGTCTTCGCCGTCGATTGAAGCGTTAACTTCCGGGAAACGCTTCAGCGCTTCCACTACCGCCTTCAGATAGAAGGACATAAAGCCCAGACGCACGCCGTGACGCTTCTCGAAGGATTCGCCGTACTGCTTACGCAGATCCATAATCGGCTTCATGTTCACTTCGTTGAAGGTGGTCAGCATGGCGGTGCTGTTTTTCGCTTCCAGCAGACGCTCGGCCACACGCTTGCGCAGGCGCGTCATCGGCACGCGTTTTTCGCTGCGGTTAGCGACAGCGGTCTGCGGCGCAGCCTCAGCGGCGGCAGGAGCAGCTTTAGCCGCTTCCGGTTTCTTCGCCAGATGTTTTTCCACATCTTCGCGAGTGATACGACCGCCTACACCGGTGCCTTTAATCTGCGATGCGTCCAGGTTGTGCTCGGCAATCAGACGACGGATCGCCGGGCTCAGCGTATCGTTGCTCTCTTCTTCCAGCGACGCCGTCTGACGCTGCGCCGGAGTTGACTCGTTGGTGTCCGCTTTAGCGCTGGTCTCTTTGCCTGCGCTGTTGCCTTCTTTCAGGCGACCCAGGATCTGGCGCGAGGTGACGGTCGCGCCTTCATCTTCCAGTACGGCTTCCAGCACGCCGTCAGCCTGGGCCGGCACTTCCAGTACCACTTTGTCAGTTTCGATCTCTACCAGCACTTCGTCGCGGCTTACCGCATCGCCTGGTTTTTTGTGCCAGGTTGCCACGGTGGCATCGGCAACGGATTCAGGCAGGTCGGGAACGAGAATATCTACGCTACTCATTATCTTTCCTTTTAAATTAACCAAGGTTCAGCGCGTCATTAACCAGGTCTTGCTGCTGTTGTTGATGTACGGACATATAGCCCACAGCCGGTGAAGCGGAAGCCGGACGGCCCGCATAGCGCAGCGAAGCGCCGAACGGAACCACTTCGCGGAAGTGATGCTGGCTGCAATACCATGCGCCCTGATTCAGCGGCTCTTCCTGACACCAGACGAAATCTTGCACATGGGCATAATCTTTTAACGCATCCTGCACCGCTTTATGCGGGAACGGATAGAGCTGCTCGATACGCACGATGGCGACATCGGTCTGCTCGTTTTTACGGCGCTGTTCAAGCAGATCGTAGTAAACCTTGCCTGAACAGAGCACCACGCGTTTCACCTGCTGCGGATCGAGCGCGTCGATTTCGCCAATTGCGGGCTGGAAGCTGCCGTTAGCCAGTTCGTCCAGCGTAGAGACCGCCAGCGGATGACGCAGCAGCGATTTCGGCGACATAACGATCAGCGGACGGCGCATACCGCGCAGCGCCTGGCGACGCAGCATATGGTAGACCTGCGCCGGGGTAGACGGCACGCACACCTGCATGTTCTGCTCTGCGCAGAGCTGCAGATAACGCTCCAGACGCGCTGAAGAGTGTTCCGGGCCCTGGCCTTCGTAGCCGTGTGGCAGCAGCATGACCAGACCGCACATACGGCCCCATTTCTGCTCGCCGGAGCTGATGAACTGGTCGATTACCACCTGCGCACCGTTGGCGAAGTCGCCGAACTGCGCTTCCCAGATCGTCAGGGTGCGCGGCTCAGCGGTGGCGTAGCCATATTCGAACGCCAGCACCGCCTCTTCCGACAGGACGGAGTCCCACACCTTGAACTGCCCCTGTCCATTATGGATATGGTGCAGCGGCGTGTAAGTGGAGCCGTTGGACTGGTTATGGATCACCGCATGGCGATGGAAGAAGGTGCCGCGGCCGGAATCTTCGCCGGAAAGGCGCACCGGAATGCCCTCATCCACCAGCGTGGCGTAGGCCAGGTTCTCCGCGCCGCCCCAGTCGAAAGGCTTGTTGCCTTCGGCCATCTCTTTACGGTCATTGTAAATTTTCGCCACGCGCGCCTGCACCTCGACCGCTTCCGGGATCTGGCTGATACGACGCGCCAGCTCCTGCAGACGTTTCGGTTCGACGGTTGACGGGTAGCTTTCATCCCACTCATGGTTGAGATACGGCGACCAGGTAAAGGAGTGCAGGCTCATTGGGCGCCATTCGGCTACCACGCACTCGCCCGCGTCCAGCGCATCGCGATAAAGATTCACCATCTCGGTCGCGTCTTCCGGGCTGGCGGAGCCTTCCGCTTCCAGACGATCGGCGTAGAGCTTACGCGGCGTCGGATGCTTTTTGATTTTCTGATACATCAGCGGCTGGGTTGCACTCGGCTCGTCGGCTTCGTTATGGCCGTGACGGCGGTAGCAAACCAGGTCGATAAAGACGTCGCGCTTGAAGGTATTGCGATAATCGAGCGCCAGGCGAGTCACAAACGCCACCGCTTCCGGATCGTCCGCGTTGACGTGGAAAATCGGCGCCAGCACCATCTTACCGATATCGGTACAGTATGGCGTCGAGCGCGCGTCGCGCGGGTTGGAGGTGGTGAAGCCCACCTGGTTGTTGATAACGATACGAACGGTGCCGCCGACTTCGTAGCCGCGCGCCTGAGACATGTTCAGGGTTTCCTGCACCACGCCCTGGCCGATAACCGCGGCGTCGCCGTGGATAGTGATCGGCAATACCTGGTTGCTGCCCGGCGAATCGAGACGATCCAGACGCGCGCGCACCGAACCCATGACTACCGGGCTGACGATTTCCAGATGCGACGGGTTGAACGCCAGCGCCAGATGCACCAGACCGCCTTCGGTCTCCACGTCTGACGAGAAGCCCATATGGTATTTTACGTCGCCGGTGCCGAGGTGATCTTTATGCTTGCCAGCGAACTCGTCGAAGAGATCCTGCGGCTTTTTGCCCAGCACGTTGATCAACACGTTAAGACGACCGCGGTGCGCCATGCCCAGCACGACTTCACGCGTGCCGCTCTTGCCCGCATGGCGGATCATTTCGCGCAGCATCGGGATAAGCGCATCGCCGCCTTCCAGCGAGAAGCGTTTCGCGCCCGGGAATTTCGCGCCGAGGTATTTTTCCAGCCCTTCTGCCGCGGTCAGCTCTTTCAGGAAACCTTTTTTCTCTTCGCTGCTAAAGGCAGCGCGGCCCGCCACCGATTCCAGGCGCTGCTGGATCCAGCGCTTCTCTTCGGTGTTGTTGATGTGCATGTACTCTGCACCGATGGAGCCGCAATAGGTCTGCTGCAGCGCTTCATAGAGATCGGCCAGCTTCATGGTCTCTTTGCCGATGGCGAAAGAGCCTACGTTAAAGCTTTCCTGAAAATCGGCCTCGGTCAGATCGTGAAAGGCGGGATCGAGGTCAGCGACGCGATCCTGCTTCCACAGGCCAAGCGGGTCGAGATTCGCATGCTGATGGCCGCGGAAACGGAAGGCGTTAATCAGCTGCAGGACTTTAACCTGCTTTGAATTGGCGGCCGGATCGGAAACGGTGGAGGTGTAACGAGATGCATCTTTCGCCAGGCGACGAAAGTATTCGCGCGTGGTGGAGTGAAACTGTTCAGGTTTCACGCCGGTGCCCGGCAGCTGTTGGAACATCGTGCGCCACACTGCATCGACAGAGTCCGGATCGGTCAGGAAATCCTCATAGAGTTGCTCTATGTAAGACTGGTTCGCGCCGGCCAGCCAGGAGGAGTCCAGCCAGGGCTTCATCGCGCTGTTCTGCATTGTGATCCCTTAAGCATTACTATGCTTTTTTGAGGTTTCATTTGTTGCCGCTTTCGCGGTTTGCCGTAGTGAGTTCAGCGATACGAGCCTGTGCGCTCACACGCGCCCTGCCCGTAAGGGAACCTTGCTAAGCGTGGCGCCGCCGCGCTTAGCAAGGCTTCCGTAAAACGCCGGGAACCTGAGGTTCCCGGACGGATAAGGTTTTATGCATTCCGTTGCAGCAGCATCGACTTGATATGGCCGATGGCGCGCGTCGGGTTAAGCCCTTTCGGACACACGCTCACACAGTTCATGATGCTGTGACAGCGGAAAACGCTGAAAGCGTCGCTCAGATTGTCCAGGCGCGCATTGGTTTCCGTGTCGCGGCTGTCGATCAGGAAGCGATACGCGGCGAGCAGACCAGCAGGACCAACGAACTTATCCGGGTTCCACCAGAACGACGGACAGGAGGTTGAGCAGCAGGCGCAGAGAATACACTCATACAGACCATCCAGATGCTCACGCTCGGCAGGCGTCTGCAGATGCTCGCGCGCCGGCGGATTCTCTCCATTATTCAAGAGGTAAGGCTTAATCTTCTCATATTGCGCATAGAATTGCCCCATATCCACAACCAGGTCGCGGATAACCGGCAGGCCCGGCAGCGGACGGATCACAATCTTCTGCTTGCCGTTGCCCAGCGCCGAGACCGGCGTGATGCACGCCAGGCCATTTTTACCGTTCATATTGAGGCCGTCGGAGCCGCACACGCCTTCACGGCAGGAGCGACGAAACGCCAGCGTCGGATCTTTCTCTTTCAGACGGATGAGCGCGTCCAGCAGCATCATGTCGCGCCCGTCTTCCGATTCCAGAGTGTAATCCTGCAT
Organism: Pantoea sp. UBA5923; assembly: GCF_002431095.1. Lineage (NCBI taxonomy): Bacteria > Pseudomonadati > Pseudomonadota > Gammaproteobacteria > Enterobacterales > Erwiniaceae > Pantoea > Pantoea sp. UBA5923. Next base: position 51,946 of record NZ_DJDN01000012.1, read on the forward strand.
GCGCGGCGCAGCGTCGACCTCAGGATTGTAGCGATAAATAGAAAACTCGAGTCTCATGATCGTCTCCGCAATTAGTATGTACGCACTTTCGGCGGGAAGGCCGCGCGCAGTTTCGGCTGCATGTTCACCTCGCGGCGCGTCATGCTTTCGGTTTCGGGGACGTAGAGACTGTGGCACAACCAGTTTTCATCATCGCGATCCGGGTAGTCGAATCGACTGTGCGCGCCGCGGCTCTCGGTGCGGAAGTTCGCCGCAACCGCCGTGGCGTAAGCCGTTTCCATCAGGTTATCCAGCTCCAGGCACTCAATACGCTGGGTATTGAAGTCCGGTGAACGGTCATCCAGACGGGCTGATTTCAGACGTTCGCGAATCTGTTTCAGCTCTTCCAGACCCTGCTTCATCGCATCGCCTTCACGGAATACTGAGAAGTTGTTCTGCATGCAGCGCTGCAGCGCTTTACGGATTTCGACCGGATCTTCGCCAGTGGTATTGTTTTCCCAGCGGTTGAAGCGCGCCATAGCGGCGTCGATCTCTTCCGTCGTGGCGTCGCGCAGCGGCCCCTGCTGTTCAATGCACTCCATCAGGTGTACGCCGGCCGCGCGGCCGAACACCACCAGGTCCAGCAGCGAGTTGCCCCCGAGACGGTTGGCGCCGTGAACCGATACGCAGGCGATTTCACCGACGGCGAACAGGCCAGGAATGACTTCATCTTCGCCCTGCGCATTAACGCGCAGCGCCTGGCCGGTAACTTTGGTCGGAATGCCGCCCATCATATAGTGGCAGGTCGGGATAACCGGAATCGGCTCTTTAACCGGATCGGCATGCGCGAAGGTGCGCGACAGCTCCAGAATGCCCGGCAGACGCGATTCCAGCACGTCTGCGCCCAGGTGATCGAGCTTCAGCTTGATATGCGGGCCCCACGGGCCGTCGCAGCCGCGTCCTTCGCGGATTTCGATCATCATAGAACGGGCAACCACATCGCGGCCTGCCAGATCTTTGGCGTTCGGGGCATAACGCTCCATAAAGCGCTCGCCGTGTTTGTTCAGCAGGTAGCCGCCTTCGCCGCGGCAGCCTTCGGTCACCAGTACGCCCGCGCCAGCGATGCCGGTCGGGTGGAACTGCCACATCTCCATATCCTGCACCGGCACGCCTGCGCGCAGCGCCATGCCGACGCCGTCACCGGTATTGATATGCGCGTTGGTGGTTGACTGGTAGATACGGCCTGCGCCGCCGGTCGCCAGAATAGTCGCTTTCGCTTTGAAGTAGACGGTTTCGCCAGTTTCAATGCAGATCGCCGTACAGCCGACGATGGCGCCATCCTGGTTTTTTACCAGATCGAGCGCATACCATTCGGAGAAGATGGTGGTTTTGTTCTTCAGATTCTGCTGATAGAGCGTATGCAGCAGGGCGTGGCCGGTACGGTCCGCCGCCGCCGCGGTACGCGCAGCCTGTTCGCCGCCGAAATTTTTCGACTGGCCGCCGAACGGACGCTGATAGACGCGACCATCCTCCAGACGGGAGAACGGCAGGCCCATATGCTCCAGCTCCAGAATCGCTTCCGGGCCGGTTTTACACATATATTCGATCGCGTCCTGGTCGCCGATATAGTCGGAACCTTTAACGGTGTCATACATGTGCCATTCCCAGTTATCTTCATGGGTATTGCCGAGCGCAACGGTAATACCGCCCTGCGCAGACACGGTGTGGGAACGGGTAGGAAAAACTTTTGATAACAGGGCGCAGGTCTGGCCCGACTGGGAGATTTGCAGTGCGGCACGCATACCTGCGCCGCCTGCGCCGATCACCACGGCATCAAATTCTCTGACTGGCAAATTCATTTACACACCCCACACCACAACAGTTCCATAGATTGCATACCACAGCAGCGCGACCACGATCGCCATTTGCAGAATCAGACGGACGGCCAGATGCTTGACGTAATCAGTCAGCACTTGCCACATTCCAATCCAGCCGTGGATCAGAATGGAGAACAGCGTCAGCAGGGTGAAGACTTTAGTGAATGACGAGGCGAAGAAACCGCGCCAGACGTCATAAGTCAGCGTATCGGTCAGGGCGATAAAGCCGACAAGGTAAATGATATAGAGCGTAATGAGGATTGCCGAAGCGCGCAGCAGCAGCCAGTCTTGAATGCCGCTACGGCCCAACGCGGATGCATTGCTTACCATACGAGAACTCCAGCCAAAATTGAAAGCACGACAGTAATGCCAAAGGAAACCCAGGCAGATTGACGGCCAATAGCCAGCGTCTCAGCCAGGTAACCAAAATCCATCAACATATGACGAATCCCGCCCACCGTGTGGAATGCCAGCGCCGTAAGAATGCCCCAGATAATAAACTTCACGAAGAAGCTATCCATAATGGCGGCAGCGTGCTGGAAACCTTCCGGGGAAGAGAGAGAAGTGCCCAGCAACCAGAGCAGGATACCGAGAGCCACAAAGGTAATGACGCCGGAAACGCGGTGGAGAATGGACGATATTGCAGTAACGGGAAACCGGATCGTCGAGAGATCCAAGTTGACAGGTCTTTGTTTTTTCACGGTTTTGCCCACACAGCTCTTTTTTATTTTGCTTCCTCCGGTCCCTGAGGCGGAGTCGAATCACAGGTGTGTTCAGACTTTAACCGTCACCAAATCAGCAACATCCAGTGTTAATTGACGCGGTAGAAACGCTGGGTGGCTCCTGGTGTCAGGGGGTTTCCGGAGACCTGGCGGCAGTATAGGACGATCACATTCTTATTACAATTACCCTACAATCTCTTTGGGTACATTTGAGTGAAACAGTGATCTGACTCACGAATTTCACATTTAATACAAATTTAATTATCTGATTTGACAAAAGTTCAACAATTCAGTTACAAACTAGGGCATCAAACCCCAGTGATGCACAAAAGTTATGGGGATACACTTTCCCCTAAGCACAAGTTATGTAACATTCTGATTGTGAGCACCCTAAAACAACAGGTTGTTGATTACCAGGAAGTTATGTCCAGACCGGATCTTTAACAACCGCGATATGCAGATTTTCATGACTGCCTCGTTCCCTGTCGGGACACGCCTCTCACTCTGTACCCTGCACCCGCGTTGTTACCGCAGAGTGTTATTGTGAAGTTAATGGCGACCGCAACATGACCGCTTTTCAGGTGTCTAAGATCCATACTTACATAAGGCGCTATGGAGACGAAAATGACAGATAAAAAAGTGACGCTAACCCTACAAGATGAATCGGTACTTGAGCTGGACGTACTGAAAGGCACGCTGGGCCAGGATGTGGTTGATGTCCGCGCTCTGGGTTCAAACGGCCTTTTCACCTTCGATCCGGGTTTCACTTCTACAGCGTCCTGCGAATCCAAAATCACCTTTATCGACGGCGATGAAGGTATCCTGCTGCATCGTGGCTTCCCTATCGATCAGCTAGCGACCCACTCCAACTATCTGGAAGTGTGCTATATCCTGCTGAACGGCGAAGCGCCAACGCAGCAGCAGTTTGAAGAATTCCGCGAGACCGTGACCCGCCACACCATGATCCATGAGCAGATTACCCGTCTGTTCCACGGCTTCCGTCGCGACTCTCACCCGATGGCGGTAATGTGCGGCGTCACCGGCGCGCTGGCAGCCTTCTACCACGATTCGCTGGATGTGAATAACGAGCGTCACCGTGAAATCGCCGCGTTCCGTCTGCTCTCCAAAATGCCGACCATGGCGGCAATGTGCTACAAATATTCTATCGGCCAGCCTTTTGTTTATCCGCGCAACGATCTCTCCTACGCGGGTAACTTCCTGCATATGATGTTCGCTACGCCTTGCGAAGAGTACAAGGTGAATCCGGTGCTGGAGCGCGCCATGGACCGTATTCTGATCCTGCATGCTGACCATGAGCAGAACGCCTCTACCTCTACTGTGCGTACCGCTGGCTCTTCCGGCGCTAACCCGTTCGCCTGTATCGCGGCAGGCATCGCCTCGCTGTGGGGACCGGCACACGGCGGCGCGAATGAAGCCACGCTGCGCATGCTGGAAGAGATCAGCACCGTTGAGCATATTCCGGAATTTGTGCGCCGCGCGAAAGATAAAAACGACTCTTTCCGCCTGATGGGCTTCGGTCACCGCGTGTACAAAAACTACGATCCGCGCGCGACCGTTATGCGCGAAACCTGCCATGAAGTACTGAACGAACTGGGCATGAAGGATGACCTGCTGGAAGTGGCGATGGAGCTGGAGCATATTGCGCTGAACGACCCTTACTTTATCGAGCGCAAACTCTACCCGAACGTCGACTTCTACTCTGGCATTATTCTGAAAGCGATGGGCATTCCGTCATCAATGTTTACTGTGATCTTCGCCATGGCGCGTACCGTCGGCTGGATTGCGCACTGGAAAGAGATGCACGACGAAGGCATGAAAATTGCCCGTCCACGTCAGCTCTATACCGGCTATACCGAGCGCGAATTTACCTCTGCGCTGAAAAAAGAAGATTAAGGCAGTATAAAAAGCGGAGAGAAATCTCCGCTTTTGCTTTTTGGCTCTGTGCCAACGCGGGTAACTGGGCTCGATCGCAAAGTCGCTTTTCGCATCCCTGCTCGCTCGGCCCGCGACTTCCCTGGCGCGGGACGCTTTGCTCTTCGAGCCCAGTCACCCGCTTCCCGAACTATCGCGCCACCTGTACTGCTCATTTTTCGCTTAGTGTTGGCAACCGGGACACCAGTAAAAAGGCCGCGAAGAGAGCGTCCCCTTCTGAATAATCTCACCGCAGCGACGACATTTCTTCCCCTGACGATGGAACACTTCAAAGCGAAACGCCGCGCCGTGATGATACTTCTTCATTGTGCCGCGCATACGGTAAGAGTGACGCGGTATCGCCAGCAGCGCCTCGCTGAGCGTATCAAGCTGCTCATCCGTTAGCTCCTGCGCGCGATGCTGCGCCAGCAGGCCCGCCTGCCAGAGGATCTCCACCCGCAGATAGTTGCCCAGACCCGCCAGAAACGCCTGATCGAGCAGCAGCCCACTAAACTGACGACGGCGAAAGCGCGGCGACAGCAGCCTTTCACGCACCGTCGCCACATCAAGCTGCGGATCGAGCACATCTGGCCCGACGCGATTGAGAAACGGATGCGCCGCCAGCGACTCGGCATTAAGCAGCTCAATATCGGAAGCGCTGTAAAGCAGAATGGCGCGATCGGCGACCGCCAGCCGCACGCGCAGCTGGCGTTTCGTTTCTGGCACTTGGCCGCTCTCTACTACGCGCCAGACGCCATACAGCTGATTATGGCTGTAAAGCGTCAGGCCGTTGGAAAAGTGCGTCAGCAGCGCTTTGCCGCGCGTCTCGATGGCGTTGACCTGTTCGCCCAGCAGCGCAGGCTCGTAAGTCTTGAGTTCAGGAAAGGCAAACCAGACCTCCGTCAATGGCTTGCCGACAATCGCTTCTTCTAGCTGATCCGCCGCGCGGCGGATCTCCGGTCCTTCTGGCATGTTCGTCCTCTTAGTGCGTTGCGCCGCCGACGACTTTCAGGTCGGTTTCCGTCTCCAGCGAGACGCGAATAGCGATCTCCAGCGCCTGCATAACGTTATCCCGCGCCATGCTGGGCGCGCCTGGATGCCGCGCCGCCTGCTCCGGCAGATAGGGAATATGCACAAAGCCGCCGCGCACGCGGTTGCCCTGAGTATGCAGTCGGTGCAGCAGACCGTACATCACGCGATTGCAGGTAAAGGTTCCGGCAGTTTGCGAAACCGACGCGGGAATGCCCACCTCGCGCAGCGCCGCAACAATCGCCTTGATCGGCAGCGTGGAGAAATAGCCCGCCGGTCCGTCCGCCACAATCGGCTCGTCCACTGGCTGCTGCCCTGCGTTATCGGGAATGCGCGCGTCATCGACGTTAATGCCGATGCGCTCCAGAGTAATATCGCTGCGCCCGCCCGCCTGTCCGACCGACAGGATCAAATCGGGCTGTACCTCATCCATCGCGGCGTAAAGCACCCCCAGCACATCGCTGAAGACGACCGGCAGCTGTCGCGCCACAATACGGGCGCCGCCGAGCGTTTTGCCGTCAAGCGCGTGTACCGCCTCCCAGGAAGGGTTAAGACTTTCGCCGCCGAAAGGTTCAAATGCCGTCACCAATACTGTCTTCATACCGACCTCATCGGAACATTAAGAAATAGAGCAGGAACACGTTAACGATTAACAGTAGCACACCGGTTGGTACCTGAGCCTTGATCACCGCGTTGCGATCCGGCAGCTCCAGCAGCGCGGCGGGCACGATATTGAAGTTGGCCGCCATTGGCGTCATCAGCGTGCCGCAGTAGCCTGAAAACATGCCGATCGCCGCCATAATGGCGGGATCGCCGTGATGTTGCAGCACCAGAATGGGAATGCCGACGCCAGCGGTAATAATGGGGAAAGCGGCAAAAGCGTTGCCCATTACCATGGTCAGCAGCGCCATGCCGACGGTATAGACCGTCACGGCGACGAAGCGGTTATCGACGGCCAGGTAGCTCTCCGTCAGATGCGAAATCGCGCTGCCGACGCCTGCGCTGGTAAACAGCAGACCGAGCGTGGCAAGAATTTGCGGCAGGATAAAAGCCCAGCCGATCGCATCCAGCAGGCGTCGCGTCTCCTGCATCGACTGTACCGGTTTTTCGTGTGTCATCTTCAGCGCAATCAGCCAGCCGAGCAGACAGCCGATCATCATGGAGAAGAGCGTTACCAGCGTCGCATGGTTGCCTGCGCCGAATACCGCCTCCTGCAGGCCGGGAATATGGTTAAAGGCCAGCACGCCGACCACCGTCACGACCGGGATCGCCAGCGCGGGCAGAAACAGCTTATTGCCGAGACGGCGAGCGCTTGCCTGCTTCTCCTCGTCGCTGCGCTGATGGTAACGTCCGAGCCGCACGCCGCCGCAGCCGGCGATCAGCGCCATCGCGACCACCAGTACGCCAACCAGGATGTGCAGATAGCGCGTGCCCAGCTCTGGCGTGCCGAATAGCGTGCTCATCAGCTGCGTAGTCCAGTCGCCGACCAGAAAAATCAGGCCATACAGCGCCCAGAACAACCCGGTCGTCAGACGGCGCGGGTTATGGGTATCGCGCCAGGAGAGCAGCGCGACCACCAGCAGAATAAGCCCCGCCAGCCACATCAGATATTGTTGTTGAAACATCAGCGGCCTCCTTTCGCTTTCAGCGCTTCGTTGTTCAGCACGCGCAGCTCACGCGCCAGTCTGCGATCGAGACGCACCAGGCGCGTCGAGTGAATAAGAAAGGCGGCCACGGCGGTAGGAATGCCCCAGACCGCGATATGCAACGGTTCGGTCTGAATATTGGCTGACTCCAGCATAAAGTTGTGCATAAAAATAATCGCGCCGAAGGCAACGAAAATATCTTCGCCGAAGAACAGCCCGACGTTATCCGTCGCCGCCGACATGGCGCGCAGGCGATGCCGCACTTCTGGTGAAATCTCGCCGTAACGGTTTTCGGTCGCGCCTTCGGCCATTGGCGCCAGCAGCGGTCGCACCATCTGCGGATGACCGCCGAGGCTGGTCAGGCCGAGCGCCGCCGTAATCTCGCGCACAAAGAGATAGACAATCAGCAAACGACCGGCGGTGGCAGTTTTAATTTGCGCAATCCAGGTCTGCGCGCGCTCTTTCAGGCCGTGTCGCTCCAGCAGGCCGATAACCGCCAGCGGCAACAGCAGGATCAGCGGTAGATTGCGCGTATTCAGAAAGCCCGCGCCCAGTTTTTCCAGAATATCGCTCAGCGGCATCAGCGCGGCAAAGCCGGTAACAAAGCCGGCGACAATTACCACCAGTACCGGATTGAAGCGCAGCAAAAAGCCGATCACGATGGCTGCGATGCCCAGCAGCGGCCAGAGGTTTATCACGTTGTCCATGTTGACCCTTATGTTGAAAAACCCGGCTGCGAGGCCGGGCAAAGTATGAAAAATCAGGCGCTGGTGACGGCGATCCCCTCGGCAGCGAAGCGATCGCGCAGACGCTGCGCAAACAATAAGGCGTGCGCGCCGTCGCCGTGTAGACAGACGGTTTGCGCATTAACGGCGATCCACTCGCCGCTGATGCTTTCTACTTTTCCCTCTTTAACCATCGACAGCGTTTGCTGGATAGCGCGATCTTCTTCTTCGATCATCGCGCCCGGCTGGCTGCGCGGCACCAGCGCGCCGCTGCTGAGATAGCCGCGGTCGGCGAACACCTCTTCGCGCGTGCGCAGACCGTGATGCACCGCGGCGCGCACAGATTCGCTGCCCGCCAGCCCAACCAGCATCAGGCGTGCGTCAACCGCTTTTACCGCGCGGGCGATGGCGTCCGCCAGCGCCGGGTCGGCAGCGGCCTGGTTATAGAGCATCCCATGCGGCTTAACGTGCACCAGCGTCTCCCCTTCACTTTCCGCCAGGCTTTTCAGCGCGCCGATTTGATAGATCATCTGCGCGTAGACCGTTTCCGGCGGGAGCTGCATTGCAGTGCGGCCAAAGTTTTCCCGATCGGGGAAGCTCGGATGCGCACCAATCGCGACGCCGAACTCTTTCGCCCAGCGCACCGACTGCAGCATGGTTTCAGCATCGCCGGCATGGAAGCCGCAGGCGATATTGGCCGAGCTGACCAGCTGTAGCAGCGCGCGATCGCTGCCGCTGCCTTCGCCGAGATCGGCATTCAGATCAATTTTCATCAGCAAGTCCCCATGCCATATGGTCAAGCGCGCGCTGCTGATGCATGCGGGCCTGCATAGCGACCGGCAGCGAACACTGGATAAAGTGAATTGGCTCGCCCAGACGGATCTGCGCCAGCTGATAGAGATCGGCGTCGATAACGCAGGCGATGCGCGGATAGCCGCCGGTGGTCTGCGCATCGGCCATCAGCACAATGGGCTGCCCGTTCGGCGGCACCTGCACCACGCCAGGCACCAGCCCGTGTGACAGCAGCTCGCGCGAGGTTTCGCGCTTCAGTTCCGGTCCCTGCAGGCGGTAGCCCATACGGTTGCTCTGCGGGCTGAGCAGCCAGGGCGTGCGCCAGAAGGCCATCTGCGCCTCGCGGCTGAATTCGTTATATTCCGGCCCCGGCAGCGCGCGGATGCGATTACTCCACAGCAGCTGGCGGACGCCCGCTTTACGGGTGAAGAGCTGCGTCGGCTTGCCGAGCGGCAGACGGTCACCATCTTCCAGCTTGCGACCCTGCCATCCGCCGAAGCCCGCTTTAAGATCGGTGCTGACGGAGCCGAGAACAGGCTCGACGTCGAAGCCGCCGTGGATCGCCAGATAGCTGCGCATGCCATGCAGCGGCATAGAGAGCGTCAGCACCTGCCCTTTCTTCACCGGCAGTCGCCAGCCGGTCCAGACCGGCTTATCGTCCAGTTCGGCGTTGCAGGCCGCGCCGGTCAGGGCGAACCAGCCGTCACGCATAAACTCCGCTTTAAACTGGCCTAATACGATCTCCAGCACCGCGCTGTCTGGGGCGTTGCCCACCAGCAGATTCGCAGTGCGCATTGCTGGCAAATCGAGCACGCCGCCGACGCTGATACCGGACTGACGCCAGCCGGTGCGGCCGCTGTCCTGTAGGGTGGTGGCCAGTCCTGCGCGCAATATCCTTAACATACGCCCTCCTTTTGTGGCACAAAGCGCACGCTGTCGCCGGGGCGCAGCAGCGTAGGCGGCTGCTGTTGCGGATTGAACAGCGCAACGGGCGTCTGCCCCAGCAGCTGCCAGCCGCCGGGCGTCGCGAGCGGATAGATGCCGGTCTGGCTGCCGCCAATGCCTACCGAACCGGCCGGCACGCTCAGGCGCGGCTCAGCGCGACGCGGGGTGTGGAGACGGCTGTCAAGGCCGCCCAGATAGGGGAATCCCGGCTGAAAGCCGATAAAGTAGACCATGTAGTCGATGCTGCTGTGCAGCTCCACTACCTGCTTCGGCGTCAGGCCGGCGTGATCGGCGACCACCTGCAGATCCGGGCCGGCCTCGTTGCCGTATATCACCGGAATTTCCACCAGCCGCGACGTCGCCTCCAGCGCCTCGCTCTCTTCCCACCAGCGCTGCAGATGTTCGATAGCGTCCAGCGCGCTCTGCTGCGGGTCGCGCAGCAGCAGCGTAATGTTGTTCATGCCTGGAATAACTTCCGCCACCTGCTCATGCTGCTGCAGATGCTGCGTCAACCCCCAAATGCGCTGCTGGCTTTGCAGCGATACCGGTGGTTCAAGCTCCAGCACCACCGCCTGTTCGCCAAGCAGATAACATCGTGCTCGTTGCAAATCCCACCTCCACTTTTCCGCTACGCTACCTGCGCCGCGGCTGACGATTATCAGAATAAAGCGAATAGTTATGCGAAAGTGTCAGAAAAGTGTCAACAGATTTGCGCCCGAAAGCGGGCGCATAGCAGGAGAAAAATCAGGCGGGGTTGGGAATATCGATGAAGGTAACATCAAGGCCATGCTGTTCAGCCAGCCATTCGCCCAGCGCTTTGATGCCGCCACGCTCGGTAGCGTGGTGTCCGGCGGCGAAGAAATGAAGTCCCTGCTCGCGGGCGCTGTGAATCGTCTGCTCGGAGACCTCGCCGGTAATATAAGCGTCCACGCCAAAGGCGGCCGCGCTGTCGATAAAGCCCTGACCGCCGCCGCTGCACCAGGCTACGCGGCGGATCTGCGCCGGAGCGTTATCGCCGCAGTGCAGCGGCGCGCGCCCCAGTCTCTCTTCGATGCGCTGTGCCAGCGCCTCGCCGCTCAGCGGCGTCGCCAGCTCGCCCCAGAAAACCAGCGGCTGCACTTCGCCTTTTACCTCGATATCCAGCAGCTTCGCCAGCTGGGCGTTGTTGCCCAGCGTCGGATGCGCGTCGAGCGGCAGATGCCAGCCGTAAAGATTAATGTCGTTCGCCAGCAGCGCGCGCAGACGGTTGCGCTTCATGCCTTTGATGACCGCTGGCTCGCTTTTCCAGAAGTAACCGTGATGCACCAGAATCGCATCGGCGTTGCGCGCCACGGCTTCATCCACCAGCGCCTGAGAGGCGGTAACGCCAGTAATCAGAGTTTTTACCTCTGTTCGTCCCTCAACCTGCAGTCCGTTAGGCGCGTAGTCGCTAAAAGCGCCGCTGTTTAGCTGCTGGTTGACAATGTTTTCAAGTTCATAGTGATTCATAACGGCTCCGGCCGCCTCAGGCTGCGTTTTTCGCGCGCACAAAGGCGTCTAATGTCTTTTTACGTGCCTGCTTATGTTCCACGATTGGCGAGGGATAATCGAGCCTCTTGTGGTTTTTCTCTGCCCAGCGCTGTGGCTGATGGATATCGCTGTCCGGCACCTCTTTCAGCTCCGGCAGCCACTGACGGATAAAAGCGCCCTGGCTGTCGAAGCGTTCGCCCTGCGTCGTTGGATTAAAAATGCGGAAGTACGGCACAGGATCGGTTCCCGTCGATGCCGCCCACTGCCAGCCACCGTTATTCGCCGCCAGATCGCCGTCAATCAGGTTTTGCATAAAATAACGCTCCCCTTCATGCCAGTCGATGAGCAGATCTTTCACCAGGAAGCTGGCGGTTATCATACGCAGCCGGTTGTGCATCCACCCCAGCGCTTTCATCTGCCGCATCGCCGCGTCGACGATGGGATACCCGGTTTTGCCTGTTTTCCACGCGGTGAAGTGTTCCTCGTTGCGCTGCCAGTCAACATGACGCGTCCATTCAACAAAGGGCTGATGCCTGCAGAGCGCCGGAAAAGCCACCATCAGATGGCGGTAAAATTCGCGCCAGATAAGCTCGTTGAGCCAGGTAAAAAGCCTGCTCTCCTCCAGCGCGCGGGGATGCTCTTTCAATACGCGATGCAGACACTGGCGCGGCGACAGTACGCCGGTAGCGAGATAGACCGACAGGCGGCTGGTGCCATCCACCGACGGCGTATCGCGCGTCACGCTGTAGTCGGTTATCGGCTGTTGGGCAAAATGGCGCAGGCGCTGCAGCGCTGCTTTTTCCCCCGGCGGGAAACGCTCGCGGTCGTACTCCTCCATCGGGTAGTCAAAGCGCTCTACAGCTTGTATTACCTTAACGGCGCCGCCGCTGCGCGGTTTCGGCGCGCTGACGCACTCTGGCAGAGCGAGCTGCAGACGGCGCACGAAGGCTTTACTGAAGGGGGTATAGACTTTGTACATCTTGCCGTCGCCGGTCTGGACGCTGCCCGGCGCCAGCATAACGCTGTCATCAAATCCCTGGCATACCACCCCCGCGCGATCGAGGCGCTTCTCCGCCTCGGCATCGCGCTTACGCTCGTTCAGCTCATACTGATAATTGTAAAACAGCGCATCGACGCGGTGACGCTCGCAAAAAGCGACCAGCAGGTCAACCGACGCGGCAAAATCGTCGCACGCCTGCGTCAGCAGCTCAATGCTGCGTTCGGCCAGCGCCTGTTGCAGCTCAAGCAGGCTGTCATAGATAAAAGCCGCCTGCTTCGGCGCCATGTCATGCTGACGCCACTGCTGCGGTGTTGCGATAAAGAGCGCGATCACCTTCGCATCGGCGTCGCGGCAGGCGGCATTCAGCGCCAGATTGTCATTAATGCGTAAGTCGTTACGCAGCCAGACCAGATGCGTGCGCATATTACTGGCCGTAACGCAGGCGCAGCGCCTCCGGGTAGGGATCGAAATAGCGCTGCTGCGTCAGCCAGGGGTGCGGATACTGCGACATATAGTGTTTCAGCATGGTGATCGGCGCCAGCAGCGGCTGAACGCCGCAGCGGTAGCGGTCAATCAGCTCCGCCAGTTCCTGACGCTGCGGCGAGCTAAGCTGGCGACGGAAATAGCCCTGCGCATGCATCAGTACGTTGGTATGATTGCGGCGCGTCGCGGGCTGTGACAGCAACGCCATCATACGGTTACGGTATTCAAAGGCGAAAGCCTCCAGCGAATCCCATTTGCTCATCGAGGCGACAAACGGGCCAAGCTCACGATATTTTTCCTGCGAGTGCGCCAGCATCAGCAGCTTGTAGCGGCTGTGGAAAGCGATAAGCTGCGCGCGCGTCAGCCCCCGCTTCCACATCTGATTAAATTCGTGCAGCGCGCAGATGCGTCCAACAAAGTTTTCTCGCAGCGCCGGATCGTGCAGACGACCATCTTCTTCCACGGGCAGCCAGGGCATTTCCGCCGTCAGCCTCTCAGCAAATAGCCCCATGCCCGCTTTACGATTGTTGTTGGTGTCGGGTTCATAGACGCGCACGCGTTCCATGCCGCAGCTGGGCGATTTTGCGCACAGAATATAGCCGCACAGGTGATGCAGAGATTTAACCCGTTCGGCCGACCAGTCACGCATCTGCTGGGTCAGCTCTTCGCCGCCCTCTTTACTGAAGCAGAGATGGATCTCTTCATCGCTCTGTTTCACCAGCCGCAGCGCCGGACGCGGCGTCGGCAAGCCTATCGCCATTTCGGGGCAAATTGGTTCAAAGCGTACAAAAGGCGCAAGCTCGTTGACGGCGAACGCCAGACGTTTATGACCGCCGTCAAAACGGACTTGTTCTCCCAGCAGGCAGGCACTGATACCCAGCGGAATTTTTACGCTCATACTTGTACAACCTCCGAAATCTTGTAGAGGTTTAAGTGTAGCTGAAAATCGAACGAATAACAGCCTCATCCCAGGGCTGGAGAGGGTTTTCTCTGTGACAGAGCTTCAGAAACAACAAAGCCCGATAGCATGATCGGGCTTTGTTTTGCAACGCCAGCGCATTACCAGAAGACGCCGCCTGCAGCTTCGGTTTGTGCCAGCCAGACCGGCTTGGCGCTGGTTTTGCACCACATACGATGCAGATAGCTGTAGAAGCGCGCCCGGTCGTGACGAAACAGCATTACTGGCAACGCTGTTACGCCCAGCAGGATAACCAGCGCACGACGCAGGACGATTTTATAAAAGGGATATTTCTGGTACATCGTTGGCCTCCTTTGAAGCAGCGGCTGAAATGTGATCTTGCTCAGATATTACGCTGCCTTGTGTAATTTTACTACTCATCCGACCACTATTTTCGCTTTTAAACACTCAGGTTCAGATAATAGTGAAAGTAAGTTACAAAACGGTTAACACTGTGATCATCTTATGATCAATTCGCACCCTGTGGTTTTACTGATAAAGTAGCGGCAGGTTTTCAGGCAGGGAGCAGCGCCGCGTGGCCACCGTATTAATTGTTGAAGATGAAAAAGAGATCCGGCGCTTTGTGCGCCTCGCGCTGGAGGGAGAAGCGCTTAAAGTCGTTGATGCCGATACGCTGCAGCGCGGCCTGATTGAAGCAGCCACGCGCAAGCCCGATCTGGTTATCCTGGATTTAGGGCTGCCTGACGGCGACGGGCGCGATTTTATTCGCGATCTGCGTCAGTGGAGCGCCGTACCGGTCATTGTGCTGTCGGCACGCGTCGATGAGCAGGATAAGATAGATGCGCTGGATGTTGGCGCGGATGATTATCTGACGAAGCCCTTCGGCATTGGCGAGCTGCTGGCGAGGGTGCGCGTGGCGCTGCGCCGCCATCCGGGGCAGCAGCCGGAGCCGGTGGTTCGCTTTAGCGATGTCAGCGTAGACCTGGCCGCGCGCCGCGTAACGCGCGCCGGGCAGGAAATTCACCTGACGCCGATTGAATTTCGCCTGCTGGGCATTCTGCTGAACAATATCGGGAAAGTACTGACGCAGCGCCAGCTGCTGAGTCAGGTCTGGGGACCGAATGCAGTTGAGCACAGTCACTATCTGCGCATCTATATGGCGCATTTGCGGCAAAAGCTGGAGGCAGATCCGGCGCAGCCTAAACATTTGCTGACTGAAACCGGCATCGGCTACCGCTTTATGCCATAAAAAAAGCGCCCGGAGGGCGCTGATACAGGCAGGTCATGTAAAAGGTGGGCGAGCGAACCATGAGATCCGCCGGGCGCCCTGGCCTGTTGCTCCAGAGCGCCCTCGCCCACCTCTTTTGTCAGGCGTTTTTCAGCACTTCGCTAACAATCTCTACCGCTTCTTTCTCGATCTGCGCGCGATGTTCCGCACCCAGGAAGCTTTCACAGTAAATCTTGTAAGCGTCTTCGGTGCCTGACGGACGCGCGGCGAACCAGCCGTTTTCCGTCATCACTTTCAGACCGCCGATAGACGCGCCATTGCCCGGTGCCGCTGTCAGACGTGCAGTAATCGGATCGCCCGCCAGCGTGTCAGCGCTGACCATCTCCGGTGACAGCTTAGAGAGAGCCGCTTTCTGCGCAGAGGTCGCAGGCGCCTGCAAACGGTTGTAGCTCGGCGCGCCGAAGCGAGCAGCCAGCTCGTCATAGTGCTGCTGCGGGTTCTTGCCGGTAACCGCGGTGATTTCTGCCGCCAGCAGGCAAAGAATGATGCCGTCTTTATCGGTTGACCAGGCAGAGCCGTCGAAGCGCAGGAAAGAAGCGCCTGCGCTCTCTTCGCCGCCGAAACCAAAGCTGCCGTCGAACAGGCCGTCAACGAACCACTTAAAGCCCACGGGCACTTCCACCAGCTTACGGCCGATATCGTTAACCACGCGGTCGATCATCGCGCTGGAGACCAGCGTTTTGCCTACGGCAACCTCTTTGCCCCACTGCGGACGATGCTGGAACAGATAGTTGATAGCAACGGCCAGATAGTGGTTCGGGTTCATCAGGCCCGACGGGGTCACGATGCCGTGACGGTCATAGTCAGGGTCGTTGCCGAACGCCAGGTCGAACTTGTCTTTATACGCCAGCAGACCCGCCATGGCGCACTCGGAAGAGCAGTCCATACGTACCACGCCATCTTTATCCAGATGCATAAAGCGGAAGGTCTGGTCGATTGCGTCGTTTACGATGGTGAGATCGAGTTTGTAGTGCTCAGCGATGCGCTTCCAGTATTCCATGCCGGAGCCGCCCAGCGGATCAACGCCCAGCTTCAGGCCCGCTTTCTGAATAGCAGCAAAGTCGATCACCTGCGCCAGTCCTTCAACATAGGGCTGAATCAGATCTTTCTCGACGATACGGCCGCTCGCCCACGCCTGATCCAGCGGCAGACGTTTTACCTCTTGCAGGCCCGCTTTAATCAGCTGGTTGGCGCGATCTTCCACCACTTTCGTGACGTTGGTGTCGGCCGGGCCGCCATTCGGCGGATTGTATTTAATGCCGCCATCTTCCGGCGGGTTGTGCGACGGCGTAATCACGATGCCGTCCGCCTGCGCGCCGCCCTGCTTGTTGTGCTCAAGGATAGCGTTAGAGATAGCGGGCGTCGGGGTATAGCCATTGTCCTGCTGCACAATGACGTCTACGCCGTTAGCGGCCAGCACTTCCAGCACCGACAGGATCGCTGGCTCGGAGAGCGCGTGCGTATCTTTACCGACATAGCAGGGTCCGGTAATGCCGTTTTTCTTGCGCTCTTCGGCAATCGCCTGGGCGATCGCCAGGATATGGTGCTCGTTAAAGCTCTGACGGCCTGCGCTACCACGATGCCCGGAGGTGCCGAATTTCACCGCATGGTCCGGGTTCGCCACGTCGGGCTGCAGGACATAATACTGTGATGTTAACTGTGCAACGTTAATCAAATCGCTCTGCTGGGCGGGTTGCCCGGCACGGGGGTGACTGGCCATTGGCGCTTCTCCCTGACGCTTCAGTTTAAATGGTGCCGCAAACTTTCTCTGCCAGCTCCTGCGGGAACTGCATTGAGACCATGATGTGTTCCACCATGCTGCATTTACGGCCGGTATTGGTATTGGTGATCACCCAGTACGGCGTGCCGGGTACGTGCTTCGGCTTAGTATGGGTGCCATTTTGCAACAGCGTTTGCTCGTCACCCGCAAAATAAACGCGAGTACGGCCCTGCAGCGATGCAGTAGCTTCAGCAAAAGCCGAAGGATCAAGACGATAGAGCGTTGACAAAATCATCATAAAACGATTAACCGCTTTCTTCTGTTCAGCGTATTCGTCCGACAGCAGCAGTTCACGTACGGCGCGAACCCGATCCTGCGGACGGTTTTCCGCACGCACCGGCTGAATCGTTTTTTGCGCCGTATCGCCTGCCGCTAACGGCGCTGCCGCCGCAGGCGCGCTTTGACCGGCATTAAATTTTAGCATCCGCCGTAAAATGTCAGAGGCGCTCTCGCCGATATGTTGCGTGTGGCTGGCGATATAGCGGTAGAGGTCTTCGTCAACTTCGATCGTTTTCATCTTTTTCCGTACGGTTTTGACTCGTGACAGAACCACGCCAGCCTGAAAAACACCGTTGCAAAGCTCGGTTGTTCGCTGGACGGACGGGGTTCTAACATAAGGATTATAAAGTTAAAACCAGGCGGGCTGATAGCATTCGCACGCTCAGAGGGCAAAAGTCGGAATATGCCCTAAAGCCTGTCGTGTCGTCGCGCCTGGAAAGGTAAAAGCATGATAACCTAACCCAAGGTCCCCATCGTAAGAACTTTGCCATGATTTTAAATGCTCGTCTGCAAACTGACCAATCAATCGCTGACTCCTTACCCATCCTCTTCATTCACGGCCTGTTCGGCAGCCTGGATAACCTTGGCGTGCTGGCGCGTGGCCTGAAAGACGCAGGGCCGCTGATTCAGGTGGATGTACGCAACCACGGCCTCTCGCCGCGCGCCGGGGAGATGAGCTATCGCGCCATGGCGCAGGATATGTTCGAGACGCTGGACGCGCATCATATCGATCGCGTCGCCGTTATCGGCCACTCGATGGGCGGCAAGATCGCCATGGCGATGAGCGCGCTGGCACCAAAGCGGCTGGAGCGGCTGGTGCTGATCGATATCGCGCCGGTGGATTACCAGACGCGACGCCACGACGACATCTTCGCCGCCGTCCGCGCGGTGAGCGACGCAGGCGTACGCCTGCGCAGTGAGGCCGCGCAGGTGATGCGCGCCCATATTAAAGAGGACGGCGTTATTCAGTTCCTTCTTAAATCGTTTCAGGATGGCGAGTGGCGCTTCAACGTTCCGGCGCTATGGGATAATTACGCTACAATAACTGGCTGGGAAGAGGTGCCGGCCTGGCCCCATCCCGCGCTCTTTATTCGCGGCGGCGACTCGCCCTATCTCGACAATCACTACCGCGATGCGCTGCTGCGCCAGTTTCCGGCGGCCCATGCGCACGTGATCAGCGGCGCTGGACACTGGGTGCACGCCGAGAAGCCTGATGCCGTATTGCGCAGCGTTCGTCGCTTTTTTGCGCTTTAAAAGCAAAAGCTTGCCGTTCGCGGTTTAGCATTGGCGTCATCTCTTCGGCTGGAGTATGATGGCGCGCTAAATTTTGCCGCTGCTCATTTTTTGTCGCGGCAATGGCCCATTTCGTTATAAACGCGCCTGTTCGCGCCTTCAGTTTTACTAAGCCATGGCAAAAGAACACACTGACCGCACCACGCTGGATCTGTTTGCAAACGAGCGCCGGCCCGGTCGACCGAAAACCAGTCCGCTATCGCGTGATGAACAGCTGCGCATCAATAAGCGCAATCAACTGAAACGTGACAAAGTGCGCGGGCTGCGCCGTGTCGAACTCAAAATGACCAGCGAAGCCGTGGATGCGTTAAATACGCTGGCTGAGCAGCGCAACATCAGCCGCAGCGAACTGATTGAACAAATGCTGCTGGCGCAACTCAAACTGGACTGAATCGCGCAAAGCGCACGCAGAAGCAAATCGCGCGGCTTTTCAAGTTCCGCCCTTTTGCTCGCTCTGCTATCATTCGCTTACTTGTGCGCTCTGCGCATGCATCTCATTATCAGGATTTAAGAGGTTATTTACCCCATGGCAATCGTAGGCATCTTCTTTGGCAGCGATACCGGCAACACCGAAAACATTGCAAAAATGATCCAGAAACAACTGGGCAAAGACGTTGCGGAAGTGCATGACATTGCCAAGAGCACTAAAGAAGATCTGGAAGCATTCGACATTCTGCTGCTGGGTATTCCAACCTGGTACTACGGCGAAGCGCAGTGCGACTGGGATGACTTCTTCCCGACGCTGGAAGAGATCGATTTTAACGGCAAGCTGGTGGCGCTTTTCGGCTGCGGCGACCAGGAAGATTACGCAGAATATTTCTGCGACGCGATGGGCACCATTCGCGACATCATCGAGCCGAATGGCGCGGTGATCGTGGGCCACTGGCCGACCGAAGGCTATCACTTTGAAGCCTCCAAAGGTCTGGCGGACGATAAACACTTCCTTGGTCTGGCCATTGATGAAGATCGTCAGCCAGAACTCACCAGCCAGCGCGTGGACGCCTGGGTTAAACAGATCTATGACGAACTGCAGCTGCAGGCGATCATCGAAGCCTGATTACCCACATACTCAATGTGGGCGCTGGCTCACATTGAGTAAATGTTTTTTCCTATAGAAATAATAGCTACAGCTTTTTAACTTTTATCTCCGATTCTGTACAATACCCACATCGGTTATCTGCTTATTTCTGCCGTGAGGTCATGAAGTTAGCGAAATGATAACGAACCTCCTGTATTTCTCCGCCCGGTGCCGTTACGTATCTTCTTACAGCCCGTGTTGATCTCAGGCGTTTCCCTCGGTTTTCATTTCAATACTTCACCTCTATAATGAGACGCAAATGAGAACAGACACCGAACGACATTCAAGGCAAGGCGCCTCAAGTAACCAGCAAAGTAACAGGACAATATCCGCATGACTGACAACAACACCGCATTAAAGAAGGCTGGCCTGAAAGTCACGCTGCCCAGACTTAAAATTCTGGAAGTGCTTCAGGAACCTCAGTGCCATCACGTCAGCGCGGAAGATCTTTATAAACGCCTGATCGATATGGGCGAAGAGATTGGTCTGGCTACCGTTTATCGTGTACTTAACCAGTTTGACGATGCGGGCATCGTGACGCGTCACAACTTTGAAGGCGGGAAATCGGTTTTCGAACTGACCCAGCAGCAGCATCACGATCATCTGATCTGCCTCGACTGCGGCAAAGTGATCGAGTTCAGCGATGAGTCGATCGAAGCGCGCCAGCGGGATATCGCAACCCGCCACGGCATCAAGCTGACTAACCACAGTCTTTATCTCTACGGTCACTGTGCGCTGGGCGATTGCCGCGAAGACGAAACGCTCCACGACCAGTAAAAATGTGCTATGCAGTCATTCTAAAAGCCGGTATGTCTACCGGCTTTTTTATGCGCCTCAGGCAACCAGGGTTTCATGAAGGTAGCGCCAGCGAGGAACGGACGTGCTGCAGTCCAGAATTGCCAGCGAGATACGCGTCTGATCGCTGCCGTTCATCATCTGCAGTTCACGGTACTGAATGGTGACTTCATCTTTTTGCTGCGAGATGACGGCGTGCTCGCTGGTAGCGATGCGCATTCCTTCGCGTCGTCCCTGCAGCTGGCGGAACAGATCTTCAGTCTGGTTCAGATCGAGCAACCTGCCCTGCGGCGTCACCATGCGGAAGTCGGGATGGAAATGCGACAGCAGCAGATGGAAAGTGTCATCCCCACCTGAAGGCTGGTTGAATATACGTTCGATTAACTGATGTAAAACCACCACGCTGTGTTTTGCTTCCTGACCAAGAGCTGTCATCATTTCTCCTTCTTATGCCCGCATAGCCTCTTTAAAGAGCGAATAGCCTACCTGAAAAAAAGAAATTCACAGCTGGAAACTGATTAATTTTCGTTAACTCAGATAACTCCCAGCGCGGCCTGATAAAAGCTGATTATTTGCAACAGCACAAAAAAACGTCTAAGTGCAGATTGCAGCCATAAAAAAGGGCGATTGCTCGCCCTTTTATGATCTTATGATAGCGTTGATTTAAAAATCTAATCGCCGATTTTCGCCCAGGTATCACGCAAACCAACGGTGCGGTTAAACACCAGATGGTTGGGACGCGAGTAGCGACTGTCGGCGCAGAAATAGCCTTCGCGCTCAAACTGATAAGGCGCTTCCGGGGTGGCATTCTGCAGGCCCGGCTCGACGAATCCCTGACGGATCTCTAATGAGTTTGGATTGATGGTCGTCAGGAAATCCTCTTCCGCCCCCGGATTCGGCACGCTGAACAGGCGATCGTAGAGACGGAATTCCGCTGGCAGCGCATGGTCCGCAGAGACCCAGTGGATTACCCCTTTCACCTTGCGGCCATCAGCCGGATCTTTGCTTAAGGTATCGACGTCGCAGGTGCAGTAGATGCAGGTGATATTGCCATCTTCATCTTTAGCAACGCGTTCGGCGCGGATCACATAAGCATTACGCAGGCGAACCTCTTTGCCCAGCACCAGGCGCTTGTACTGCTTGTTGGCTTCTTCGCGGAAGTCAGCGCGGTCGATCCACACCTCACGGCCAAAAGGCACATCGCGAGTGCCCATTTCAGGCTTGTTCGGATGGTTCGGCATAGTGATGGTTTCATTATGACCAGCTGGCAGGTTTTCAATCACCACCTTCAGCGGATCGAGCACCGCCATGGCGCGCGGCGCGTTTTCGTTCAGATCGTCACGAATGCAGGACTCCAGCGACGCCATCTCCACCACGTTGTCCTGTTTGGTTACGCCGATACGGCGGCAGAATTCGCGGATCGAAGCGGCAGTGTAGCCGCGACGGCGCAGACCAGACACGGTCAGCATGCGCGGATCGTCCCAGCCCTCTACCACGTTTTCGCTGACCAACTGCGTCAGCTTACGCTTCGACATCACCGCATATTCAAGGTTAAGGCGCGAGAACTCATACTGGCGCGGATGCACCGGGATAGAGATGTTGTCCAGCACCCAGTCATACAGACGACGGTTATCCTGGAACTCCAGCGTACAGAGCGAATGGGTGATATTTTCCAGCGCATCGGAGATGCAGTGGGTAAAGTCGTACATCGGATAGATGCACCACTTTTTGCCGGTCTGATGATGCTCGGCGAACTTAATGCGGTAGAGCACCGGATCGCGCATTACGATAAAGCTGGAGGCCATATCGATTTTGGCGCGCAGGCAGGCTTTGCCCTCGGCGAATTCGCCATTGCGCATTTTCTCAAACAGCGCCAGGTTCTCTTCTACGCTGCGATCGCGGTATGGGCTGTTTTTACCCGGCGCGGTCAGGGTGCCGCGATATTCGCGGATCTCTTCCGGCGTCAGTTCGTCAACGTAGGCCAGACCTTTATTGATCAGTTCAACCGCGTAGTGATAAAGCTGATCGAAGTAATCTGAGGAATAACGAACCTCCCCACTCCACTCAAAGCCCAGCCACCGCACGTCGCGCTTGATGGATTCAACGAACTCCATATCTTCTTTAACCGGGTTGGTATCGTCGAAACGCAGGTTGCACTGACCCTGATAGTCCTGAGCGATGCCGAAGTTCAGGCAGATCGATTTTGCATGGCCAATATGCAGATAGCCATTAGGCTCAGGCGGGAAACGGGTATGCACGCTGTTGTGCTTGCCGCTCGCCAAATCTTCGTCAATGATCTGACGAATAAAGTTAGTTGGGCGGGCTTCAGCCTCACTCATCTCTCAATCCTCAATACGTATAGCGGGTGGTTTGTACCACGAAGTAACGGAGTATGATCCACAAAGCGCCGAAGGGAAACAACCGGTTTGTTAAGGCGATAAAACGAAAAAAGGCAGGAATTGCTTCCTGCCTGCTTTTTTTTACGTCGCCGCGGTTAAGGGCTTAGCCTTTTACCTCGTAAAGCGGGGTTTCTCCGGCCACTACCGCGCCGGTCGCCAGCAGCGTCAGGCCGACGAAATCCTCACTGTTGCTGACCACGACCGGACTGATCATCGAGCGCGCGTTGGCGTTCAGGAAATCGAGATCCATCTCCAGCACCGGCTGTCCCGCCGAAACCATCGCGCCCTCTTCCACCAGCCGGGTAAAGCCTTTGCCACCCAGCGCCACGGTATCGAGGCCCATATGCACCACAATCTCCACGCCGCTGCTGGTTTCCAGACAGAAGGCATGATTGGTGTCGAAAATCTTCACCACCGTACCTGCGGCTGGCGCCACCACCACTTTACCCGTCGGTTTGATTGCCAGTCCCTCACCCACCGCCTTGCTGGCGAAGGCTTCGTCAGGCACAGCGTCAAGGGCGACAACGTTGCCACTTACCGGCGCCAGCAGCGTTGCAATCACCTTGCTGTCGCGATTCAACGCCGCCTGCGGTTTTACTACCGGTGCCGCAGCGGCGGTAGACGCGCCGCCCGCCGATGCGACTGGCCCTTTTGTCAGCACCTTTTTCATTGCGGTGGCAATGCTTTCCGCCTGGGTGCCGACAATCACCTGCACGCTCTGTTTGTTCAGCCGAATTACGCCTGACGCGCCCAGGTGTTTGGCGACCGATTCATTCACCTGTGACGAGTCTTTCACGTTCAGACGCAGGCGAGTAATACAGGCGTCAATGCCGGTCAGGTTGTCGGAGCCGCCGACTGCGCCGATATAGCGACGCGCCAGCGATTCGGTTGCGCTCTCGCCGTTGTCGGTGTGGTCGACGTTAACGTCGTAGCCGTCCGTTTCATCGCCCGCTACCGCCAGCTCGCGGCCCGGCGTCATCAGGTTGAATTTCTTAATCGTGAAGCGGAATACCACATAGTAGAGCGCAAAGAAGATGATGCCCTGCGGGATCAGCATCCACCAGTGGGTCGCCAGCGGGTTGCGGCTCGACAGCACCATATCCACCAGACCGGCGCTAAAGCCGAAGCCGGCAATCCAGTGCATGCTGGCGGCGATAAAGACAGAGATACCGGTCAGCACGGCGTGAATCACATAGAGCACCGGCGCCACGAACATAAAGGAGAACTCCAGCGGCTCGGTAATGCCGGTGAAGAAGGCCGCAAAGGCCGCGGCCAGCATGATACTGCCGACTTTAACGCGGTTCTCCGGACGCGCGCAGTGGTAGATCGCCAGCGCCGCGCCAGGCAGACCGAACATCATGATCGGGAAGAAGCCCGCCTGATAGCGTCCCGTGATGCCGACAATGCCGGTGCCGTTAGCGATAGACTGCGCGCCGCCGAGGAACTTAGGAATATCGTTAATGCCCGCGACGTCGAACCAGAATACCGAGTTAAGCGCATGATGCAGGCCAACCGGGATCAGCAGACGGTTAAAGAAGGCGTAGACGCCTGCGCCGACGGAACCCAGCTTCTGGATATGTTCGCCGAAGCTCACCAGACCGTTAAAGATCAGCGGCCAGATGTACATCAGAATGAACGCCACCGCGATCATCAGGAATGAGACGAGGATAGGTACCAGGCGTCTTCCGCTGAAGAATGAGAGCGCCTTCGGCAGTTCGACATGGCTAAAGCGGTTATAGACCTCCGCTGAGATAATGCCCACCATAATGCCGACAAACTGGTTTTCGATTTTGCCGAAGGCGGCGGGCACCTGATCAAGCGGTATTTTTTGGATCATCGATACGGCTGCCGGCGAGCAGAGCGTCGTCACCACCAGAAAACCGACGAAGCCGGTTAGCGCCGCTGCGCCATCTTTATCTTTTGACAGCCCATATGCCACGCCGATAGCAAACAGTACGGACATATGCTCAATAATGGCCGCACCTGATTTTATCAGCAGCGCGGCGAGCGCGTTGCTTGCGCCCCAGGCGTCCGGGTCAAGCCAGTAGCCGACCCCCATCAATATTGCCGCTGCCGGCAGGGTCGCTACCGGCACCATTAACGCGCGGCCAACCTTTTGTAAGTAACCTAACATTTGTCCTTTCCCCCTATGAGACTGACTTGTCGCCCTGCGCCGCTTGCTTTTTATTGTCAGCCGCAGGGGTTGAATGACACTACACTTCACGTTGCGCAGTGTAATGACAAATTAATTCGTCTCGCAAATTATAAGCGTCTCATCTGTGATAATTATCACCAAAAAGCACCGATAACCACGTAGACGTCTGGCGAACGACCCCAACTTATTTTATGATAAAAAATATCAAGACGTAGCGACCGCATAACGAAACTGTTTTACGTTTACAGCGTGAAGATGACCGCAGCGGTTACTGCATCGCCCCCTTTTCTTTTCTCAGAATGAGGTGAAACATGCGACTTATCCCTTTGGCTACCCCTACGCAGGTCGGTAAGTGGGCAGCCCGTCATATCGTTAACCGTATTAATGCCTTTAACCCCACCGCAGACCGCCCCTTCGTTTTAGGTTTGCCGACGGGCGGTACACCGCTGGAAGCGTATAAGCATCTTATTGGGATGCACAAAGCGGGCCAGGTCAGCTTTAAGCATGTCGTCACCTTCAATATGGACGAATATGTCGGCCTGCCGAAAGAGCATCCGGAAAGCTATCACAGCTTTATGTACCGTAATTTTTTCGATCACGTTGATATTCAACCAGAAAATATCAATCTTCTGAATGGCAATGCGCCAGATATTGACGCAGAATGTCGCCAGTATGAAGAGAAGATTCGCGCACTGGGTAAAATCCACCTGTTTATGGGCGGCGTTGGCAATGACGGTCATATCGCCTTCAACGAACCCGCCTCTTCGCTGGCCTCACGCACCCGCATTAAAACGCTGACGCACGACACCCGCATGGCGAATTCGCGCTTCTTTAACGGCGATGTGGATCAGGTGCCGAAATATGCGCTGACCGTGGGCGTCGGCACGCTGCTGGATGCGGAAGAAGTGATGATTCTGGTGACCGGCCATGTTAAAGCGCAGGCGTTACAGGCCGCTGTCGAAGGCAACGTCAATCATATGTGGACCATCAGCTGCCTGCAGCTGCATGCAAAATCGGTGGTGGTATGCGATGAACCCGCCACCATGGAACTGAAAGTGAAAACCGTTAAATATTTCCGCGAAATGGAAGCGGAAAATATGAAAGGCGTGTAAGACGATGTTGTAAATGCCCGCCGCCTCGATCTGGCGGGCTCAGCCGGGAGAATCAAGATGTACGCATTAGTAAACGGCCGAATTTATACTGGTCATGAAATTCTGGATAACCACGCGGTGGTTATTGCCGATGGGCTGATCGAACGCGTCTGTCCACGCGATGCGCTGCCCGCTGATATTGCGCAGCGCGACGTTTCAGGCGCGCTGATCGCTCCCGGCTTTATTGACTTACAGCTTAACGGCTGCGGCGGCGTGCAGTTTAATGACGACATCGACGCGCTGAGCGTCGAGACGCTGGAAATCATGCAGCGCGCCAACGAAAAATCGGGCTGCACCAGCTTCCTGCCAACGCTTATCACCAGCAGCGACGAACTGATGAAGCGCGCTATTGACACCATGCGCGCTTACAAACGCAAATATCAGCATCAGGCGCTGGGCCTGCATCTGGAAGGTCCCTGGCTGAATAAGGCCAAGAAAGGCACGCATAATCCCGATTTGATTCGCCTGCCCGACCCGTCGCTGGTGCAGTATTTGTGCGACAACGCCGACGTTATCACCAAAGTGACGCTGGCGCCGGAAAAAGCCGGCGACGAGGTAATTCGTCAGCTGACGCAGGCGGGCATTATCGTCTCTGCAGGTCACTCCAACGCCACCTATGATGAAGCCAAAGCGGGTTTCCGCGCCGGCATTACCTTCGCGACCCATCTCTATAACGCCATGCCCGCTTTCGCCGGTCGTGAGCCGGGCCTGATTGGCGCGCTGTTTGATGCGCCCGACGTTTATTGCGGCATTATTGCAGATGGGTTACACGTCCATTACGCTAACGTACGCAATGCCAAACGCATCAAGGGCGATAAGCTGGTGCTGGTTACCGACGCCACCGCGCCCGCAGGCGCCGAAATTGATAAATTCATTTTCGCTGGCAAAACAATATACTATCGCAATGGCCTGTGCGTGGACGAGAACGGAACGCTGAGCGGCTCCGCCATTACCATGATTGAATCAGTACGCAACGCCGTCGAACATGTCGGCATCGCACTGGATGAAGCGCTGCGTATGGCGACCCTCTACCCGGCACAGGCAATGGGCGTGGAAAAACAGCTGGGCACTGTCGAAGCGGGAAAAGTCGCAAACCTGACTGTTTTTACGCGTGATTTCAAAATCACTAAGACGTTTGTCAATGGAGACGACGTCCTGAGCGAGTAAGCACTGAATGACCACTGGCGGCCAGACACAAATAGGAAATGTCGATCTTGTCAAGCAACTCAACAGCGCAGCCGTTTACCGGCTAATCGATCAGCAAGGCCCCATTTCGCGCATTCAGATTGCTGAACTCAGCCAGCTTGCGCCCGCCAGCGTCACTAAAATTACCCGCCAGCTTATCGAGCGCGGCCTGATTAAAGAGGTGGATCAACAGGCATCCACCGGCGGTCGCCGCGCCATTTCCATCGTTACCGAAACGCGAAATTTCCACGCTATTGGCGTCCGGCTCGGCCGCAATGACGCCACGCTGACGCTTTTCGACCTCAGCGGCAAGTCGCTGGCGCAGGAAGATTATGCGCTGCCGGAGCGTACTCAGGAGACGCTGGAACACGCGCTGTTTGCCGCTATCGACAGCTTTATTGCGACCCACCAGCGTAAGATCCGCGAACTGATCGCGATCTCGGTGATCCTGCCTGGCCTGGTCGATCCGATAAACGGCGTGATCCGCTATATGCCGCATATCACCGTCAGCCACTGGCCGCTGGTGGCTGGCTTGCAAAATCGCTTCAAGGTTACCAGCTTCGTCGGTCACGATATTCGCAGCCTGGCGCTGGCGGAGCACTACTTTGGTGCGAGCCGCGACTGCGCCGACTCGATCCTGGTGCGACTGCATCGCGGCACCGGCGCGGGCATTATCGCTAACGGCCATATTTTTCTCGGCAGCAACGGCAACGTAGGCGAAATTGGCCATATCCAGGTCGATCCGCTCGGTGAGCGCTGCCACTGCGGCAATTTCGGCTGTCTGGAGACCATCGCCGCGAACGGCGCGATTGAAAACCGCGTGCGTCATCTGCTCAGTCAGGGCTACCCTAGCGTTCTGACGCAGGATGCCTGCCAGATCGGACAAATTTGCAAAGCTGCTAATCAGGGCGATGCGCTGGCCTGCGAAGTCATCGAATATGTCGGCCGCTATCTTGGTAAAGCGATCGCCATTGCGATTAACCTGTTCAACCCGCAAAAAGTGGTGCTGGCGGGTGAAATCACCGACGCAGAAAAAGTGCTGTTTCCGGCTATTGAAGGTTGTATTAATACGCAAGCGCTCAACGCCTTCCGCAAAAATTTGCCGGTGGTGCGTTCCGAGCTCGATCATCGTTCAGCGATAGGCGCTTTTGCTCTGGCAAAACGCGCCATGCTTAACGGCATTCTGCTGCAACATTTACTGGAAGAGTAAACGCGAACCGGACTGAATCTATGACGATAAAAAGCGTAATTTGCGATATTGACGGCGTGTTAATGCATGACAACACCGCCGTTCCCGGCGCGAAAGAATTTTTGCAGCGTATCCTGCAAAAAGAGATGCCGCTGGTGGTGCTGACCAACTATCCCTCGCAGACCGCGCAGGATCTGGCGAACCGCTTCGCCAACGCCGGCGTTGAGGTGCCCGATTCGGTGTTTTATACCTCGGCGATGGCAACCGCCGACTTCCTGCGCCGTCAGGAAGGCAAGAAAGCCTACGTGGTTGGCGAAGGCGCGCTGATCCACGAACTCTATAAAGCGGGTTTTACCATTACCGACGTCAATCCCGATTTCGTTATCGTCGGCGAGACGCGCTCCTTCAACTGGGAGATGATGCATAAGGCTGCCTTTTTCGTCGCCAGCGGCGCGCGCTTTATCGCCACCAATCCCGATACGCACGCGCGCGGCTTTGTGCCCGCCTGCGGCGCGCTCTGTGCCGGGATCGAAAAAATCTCTGGCCGTCGCCCTTTTTACGTTGGCAAACCCAGTCCGTACATTATGCGCGCCGCGCTGAATAAGATGCAGGCTCACTCCGAAGAGACAGTAATCGTCGGCGATAACCTGCGCACCGACATTCTGGCTGGATTTCAGGCGGGGCTGGAAACCGTTCTGGTGCTCTCCGGCGTCTCAACGCTGAGCGATATTGACGCGATGCCTTTCCGTCCCGACTGGATTTACCCTTCTGTGGCCGATATCGACCTGTTTTAAATCTTCTCTCTGCGCCGCCTGCTGACGGGAGGCGCTTATCTTTCCGAGCCCCTTCCACTGCTTATTTTTTGTTCGTTTTTTGGCATCTATTGCCGATCCACCAATGAAAAGCGCGATTAATTAAACATTATTCAATTTTAATGCCTGAGCAACATTCTTTTTATCAGTAAAAAGCGAATATGCTTGCATTGCCCACATGAAATAGCGCATTTTCTTATACATCACGCAGCCGCTGGCTGCCGGACAAGGCAACGATAACATCGCCGACAGGCGAGCTCAGGAGTCAGAATATGTGTTCTATTTTTGGTGTGTTGGATCTGAAAAGCGATCCGGTTGAACTGCGTAAAAAAGCGCTGGAGAGTTCTCGCCTGATGCGTCACCGCGGGCCGGACTGGTCTGGCGTGTATGCCGACGATAAAGCGATCCTCGCGCATGAGCGTCTGTCCATCGTCGACGTTAACAACGGCGCCCAGCCGTTGTACAACGCCGATCGCACCCATGTTCTGGCGGTTAACGGTGAGATCTACAACCATCAGGCGCTGCGCGCCGAGCTGAGCGATCGCTACCAGTTCCAGACCGGCTCGGACTGTGAAGTTATTCTGGCACTCTACCAGGAAAAAGGGGTCGATTTCCTTGACGAGCTGCAGGGCATGTTCGCTTTTATCCTGTGGGACAGCGAAAAGCAGCAGTATCTGATCGGCCGCGACCATATCGGCATCATCCCGCTCTATATGGGTAACGATGAACATGGCAACCTTTTTGTCGCCTCTGAAATGAAAGCGCTGGTGCCGGTGTGCCGTTCAATTAAAGAGTTCCCCCCGGGAAGCTATCTCTCCAGCACCGATGGCGAGATCCGTCGTTACTGGCAGCGTGACTGGATGGAGTATGCTGCGGTAGAACACAACACCACCGATGCCGCAGGCCTGAAGCATGCGCTGGAAGAGTCGGTGAAAAGCCACCTGATGTCAGACGTGCCTTACGGCGTACTGCTCTCCGGCGGACTGGACTCCTCGATTATCTCGGCGGTGACCAAACGCTTTGCCGCGAAACGCGTCGAAGATCAGGACAAGAGCGACGCCTGGTGGCCGCAGCTGCACTCTTTCGCAGTCGGTCTGGAAGGATCGCCGGATCTGAAAGCGGCGAAAGCGGTGGCGGAACACCTGGGTACGGTGCACCACGAAATTCACTTTACCGTACAGGAAGGGCTGGATGCGATTCGCGATGTGATCTATCACATTGAAACCTATGACGTTACTACCATTCGCGCCTCAACGCCTATGTACCTGATGTCGCGTAAAATCAAGGCGATGGGTATCAAGATGGTGCTCTCCGGCGAGGGCGCGGATGAGGTGTTCGGCGGCTATCTCTACTTCCATAAAGCGCCGAACGCCAAAGAGTTTCATGAAGAGAACGTGCGCAAACTGCTGGCGCTGCATATGTATGACTGCGCACGCGCCAACAAAGCGATGTCCGCCTGGGGTGTGGAAGCGCGTGTGCCCTTCCTCGACAAGAAATTCCTCGATGTGGCGATGCGCATCAACCCGCAGGACAAGATGTGCGGCAGCAACGGCAAGATGGAAAAACACATCCTGCGTGAATGCTTCTCCTCTTACCTGCCGGAAAGCGTCGCCTGGCGTCAGAAAGAGCAGTTCTCAGACGGCGTGGGCTACAGCTGGATCGATACGCTGAAAGAGGTCGCGGCGAAGCAGATAAGCGATCAGCAACTGGCGACCGCGCACTTCCGCTTCCCGTACAACACGCCGGCATCGAAAGAGGCTTACCTCTATCGCGAAATCTTTGAAGAGCTGTTCCCACTGCCAAGCGCGGCGGAGTGTGTGCCTGGCGGTCCATCGGTCGCCTGCTCCTCCGCGAAAGCGATTGAATGGGATGAAGCGTTCAAATCAATGGACGATCCTTCAGGCCGCGCAGTGGGTGTGCATCAGTCCGCTTATAAATAAGTAAAATAAGTGATAATAAAGGGGTCTTACGAGGCCCCTTTTTTTTAGCTTTGATGCGGTTACGATCAAAATTTGCCGAATAATTCATCAGCCTGGTTACAAGCCAGACAAACAGGCGCGCGGAGGCGAAAAACGGCAAAAAATGTGTTGACGCTCCACAACTCAATACGCATAATGCGCCCCGCAACGCCGATGAAGGTAACGCGTAAAAAGATGGCTACGTA